>NZ_MOMO01000063.1:0-72101 GCF_009933855.1 Pseudomonas sp. SG-MS2
CGCCGATATGTTCGATCGCCGGGGCCAGGGCGACCGGTACGATGAACAGGATGGCCTGCCAGTTGAACGCTGGTGCGGTGAAATTAGGGATCTCAAGCCAAGGCGCGGCGGCAATCTTAGCGGTATCGACCACGCCAAAGGCGAACGCCAGGGCAAACCCTACCAGCACCCCGGAAATGATCGGCACCAGGCGGAAGATGCCTTTGCCAAATACCGCGACGATCAGGGTGGTGAGCAACGCCGGCATGGAAATCAGCATGGCGGTCTTGTACGGCATAAGTACCGCGCCGTCACCGCCCTTGCCCATTGCCATGTTGGCCGCGATCGGTGCCATGGCCAGGCCGATGGAGATGATCACCGGGCCGATCACCACGGGCGGCAGCATGCGGTCGATGAAGCCGGTGCCCTTGATCTTCACCATCAGGCCCATGAAGGTGTACACGAAGCCTGCGGCCATCACGCCGCCCATGGTCTCGGCCAGGCCGAACTGGCCTTTGGCGAGGATGATCGGAGTAATGAAGGCAAAGCTCGAGGCCAGGAATACCGGGACCTGACGGCCGGTGACCAGCTGGAACAGCAGGGTGCCGATACCCGCGGTGAACAGCGCGACGTTAGGGTCCAGGCCGGTGATCAGCGGCATCAGCACCAGCGCGCCAAATGCCACGAAGAGCATCTGCGCGCCCGAAACGACCTGGCGCCATAGCGGGTCGTTGAAGCCGTCCTGCATGGTCAGGCGTCCTTCTGCTTGGTGCCGAAGATCTTGTCACCGGCGTCGCCCAGGCCCGGAACGATATAGCCGTGTTCGTTGAGGCGCTGGTCGATCGAGGCGGTGTAGATCTGGACGTCCGGGTGGGCTTTCTCCACCACTTCGATGCCTTCAGGCGCTGCAACCAGCACCATGGCGCGGATTTCCTTGCAGCCTGCCTTCTTCAGCAGGTCGATGGTGGCGACCATCGAGCCGCCGGTGGCAAGCATCGGGTCGATGATCAGCGCCAGGCGCTGGTTGATGTCCGGGGCGAGCTTTTCCAGGTAGGTGTGTGCTTCGAGGGTCTCCTCGTTGCGTGCGACACCCACGGCACTGACCTTCGCGCCCGGGATCAGGCTGAGCACGCCGTCAAGCATGCCGATGCCGGCGCGCAGGATCGGTACCACGGTGATCTTCTTGCCAGCGATTTTTTCAACTTGCACCTTGCCACACCAGCCATCGATCTCGTAGGTTTCCAGTGGCAGGTCCTGGGTGGCTTCGTAGGTCAGTAGCGCGCCGACTTCCTGGGCGAGTTCGCGAAAGTTCTTGGTGCTGATGTCGGCACGGCGCATGAGGCCGAGCTTGTGGCGGATCAGCGGGTGGCGGATCTCACGAGTGGGCATAGGGGGGCTCCGAAAGGCGGGCAAAAAAACCGCGCTAGATTAATCTATTCAGCCTTTGCTGTCGTGCAGTCCTTTTGCACGTTAGTCCATAAATGCTTGATCTGTGACGAGCGGATGCGTACCTTTGCCCGCTTTTCCAAAATCCCCCCTGGAGAGCGCAATGTCCGCTGATCTCGAGCACATCCGTCAAGTCATGCGCGAGGCAGACTGCCTTTACAACGAAGCCGAGGTCGAAGCGGCCATTGCCAAGGTTGGCGAGCAGATCTGCAAGGACCTGCACGACAAGAACCCGGTGGTGTTCTGTGTGATGAACGGCGGCCTGATCTTCGCTGGCAAGCTGCTGACCCACCTGCAGTTCCCGCTGGAGGCCTCGTACCTGCATGCCACGCGCTACCGCAACCAGACAAGTGGCGGTGAACTGTTCTGGAAGGCCAAGCCTGAAGTGTCGTTCATCGACCGTGACGTGCTGATCGTCGACGATATCCTCGACGAGGGTCACACCCTCAGCGCCATCATCGAATTCTGCAAACATGCCGGGGCCCGCTCGGTGCACACTGCGGTGCTGATCGACAAAGACCATGACCGCAAGGCCAGCCCGGACCTCAAGGCCAGTTACGTCGGCCTGCCTTGCATCGATCGCTATATCTTTGGTTACGGCATGGACTATAAGGGTTACTGGCGTAACGCGAACGGCATCTTCGCCGTCAAGGGACTTTGATCATGAGCCAGCCTGCTTTCATCGACCAAGCGTTGTTTGCCGGGCTGGCGCAGAAAGCCGCCGACGCACCGCGTGGTCGCTACCATCACACTTTCCATGAGATGCAAGACCCCTGTCACCGCTTGGTAGTGGGCTTGCAGCCGTCCACCTATATTGCGCCTCACCGGCACCTGAGCGAGGACAAGGCCGAGACTTTGTTGGCGCTCAAAGGCCGCTTGGGGCTGCTTATGTTCGATGAGCAGGGCGCAGTGATCGACAAGCGCGTCCTTGAAGCCGGTGGCGAGTGCCTTGGCGTGGACCTGCGCCCGGGCCTCTTCCATTCCCTGGTGGTGCTCGAGGCAGACAGCATTCTGTTCGAATGCAAGGCCGGCCCGTACCGGCAGTTGGCCGACGGCGAGCATGCCCCTTGGGCGCCGCGTGAAGGCGAAGAGGGTGTTGCCCGGTATCATGCCTGGATGCTCGCGCAGTTCGATTGACAGCCCCCCGTTGTGCAGCATGCTAGAGTGCTCCTTCATGCCAAGGAGCCTTACATGCGAGCGATCGTTCCCCTGTTGCTGGCAGTCAGCCTGCCTCTTGCCGCCGCACCGCTGCACAGCCAGTTTCTCCCGCCCGATGACCAGGCCCTGCGCCAGGAAGCGCCGACAGGCCAGCAACTGTTGCAGGTAACCGACTACTCGGTAGTGGTTGGGGCGCAGCGCCCATCTGATCAACAGCCAATTCCGATCACCGCCTCCTTGCAGATGCGCCTCAAAGGCAAGCCGTTGAGTAAAGGTGCGACGATCAGCCAGGTGTTGCTCACCTTCGATGGCGAGGCGGGCAAGAGCCTGAAAAAGCCTGTGTATGACGACAAGACCCGCACGTTGAGCCTGAACTACCCGGTCAGCGACTACCGCGTGATCATGGACCTGCTGCGCAACGAGACGCTGTATGTGCAGTTTCTGACCTACTCCAACGGCCATGTCTGGGCCGACTTGCACACAGGTACCGTACGTACGCGTTGAGGCGTGCCGCGTGTGGGGGGTAAACTGCCGGCCTTCGAAATTCGTGATGGTCCAGTTGGAGCCGGCAATGCGCAAAGACAAGAAGCAGGTGATTGGTGACGAAATCAGCGACGACTACATAAAGTCGTTTCTCCAGTTTGAGCCTGCAGATGGTGTGACTTCGCCTTCTCAGCACAAGCTGATCAAGGCTTACCGCGGCCTGCGTGTCGACGATTTCGAGCGCTTCGTAGGGTTCTTCGTCGAAGCCGGGCTGGACCTGGACGGCAAAGACGAACAGGGCAAGACCTTCGTCGAAGTGATCGCCGACCAGCGCAATGCGGCTGAATACATCGAGATCATCGAAAAAGCCCGCGCCTGATAGATCCCCGCCAGAAAAAACGCCCTAGGGGCATTGCCAGTCAGTTAGCGTTATCAGGGCCGCAAAGCGGCCCTGGATCGCCTACCTGACTGGCATTACCCCGAGGGGCGTTAGGCGTAGTGCTTGGCCGGGCTGTTCTCTACCAGGTCCAGCGCCTCATCGTTGTCGGCACTGATCTTGTGGTACAGGGCTGCATCGGTGGCCAGGGTCTTCTCGCGAGCCGGGAAGATTTCCTTGAGCTTGGCAGCCCAGGCGCCCTTGGCCTGCTCGGGGAAGCAGCGCTCGATCAGTTCAAGCATGATCGACACGGTCACCGAAGCACCAGGGGATGCGCCGAGCAGTGCCGCGATACTGCCGTCCTGTGCCGACACCAACTCAGTACCGAACTGCAGGATGCCGCCTTTTTTCGGGTCCTTCTTGATGATCTGCACGCGCTGGCCAGCCACTTCCAGGCGCCAGTCTTCAGCCTTGGCCTGCGGATAGAAGCGGCGCAGCGACTCGAGGCGCTGTTCCATCGACTGCATCACTTCGCTGACCAGGTACTTGGTCAGGTCCATGTTGTCGCGGGCCACGGCCAGCATCGGGCCGATGTTGCCCATGCGCACCGACAGTGGCAGGTCCATCACCGAGCCGTGCTTGAGGAACTTGGTGGTAAAGCCTGCGTACGGGCCGAACAGCAGCGATGTCTTGCCGTCCACCACGCGGGTGTCCAGGTGCGGCACCGACATTGGCGGCGCGCCAACGGCGGCCTGGCTGTAGACCTTGGCCTGGTGCTGCTTGACGATTTCCGGGTTGTCGCAACGCAGCCACTGGCCGCTTACCGGGAAGCCGCCGAAGCCTTTGCTCTCCGGGATGCCGGACAGTTGCAGCAGCGGCAGTGCCGCGCCGCCGGCGCCGAGGAACACGAAGCGGGCGTCCACTTCACGGCTGCCGCCGCTGTTGACGTCCTTGATGCTGACGGTCCAGCCAGCGCCGTTACGGCGCAGGCCGACGACCTTCTTGCTGTACTTGACCTGCGCATTCTGCGAGTCGCCCAGCAGCTTGAGCAGCTTGTTGGTCAGTGCGCCGAAGTTGACGTCGGTACCTTTGGTCACGCGGGTGGCGGCGATGTGCTGGTCGGCCGGGCGGCCGGGCATCATCAGCGGCATCCATTCATTCATCACCGCCTTGTCTTCGGTGTATTCCATCTCGGCGAAGGCATGGTGCTGCTTGAGCAGCTCGAAACGCTTCTTGAGGAAGGAAACGCCCTTGTCACCTTCGACGTAGCTCAGGTGCGGGACAGGGTTGATGAAGGCACGGGCCGGGCCGAAATTGCCTTTTTTGCTCAGGTAAGCCCAGAACTGGCGCGAGACCTCGAACTGGGCATTGATGTGCACGGCCTTCTTGATGTCGATGCTGCCATCGGCGGCCTGGGGCGTGTAGTTCAGCTCGCACAGGCCGGCATGGCCGGTGCCTGCGTTGTTCCAGGGGTTGGAGCTTTCCGCGGCCCCGGAGTCCATCGCCTCGACGACCTCAAGCTTCAGGGTCGGGTCGAGCTCCTTGAGCAGTACGGCCAGGGTGGCACTCATGATGCCCGCGCCTACCAGTACTACATCAACCGATTCGTTCTGCGCCATTTAACGCGTCTCCACAATCTACAGCTACCTAATTGACAGCATAGGACCCCAGGTGTGCCAGGATCGCCATGTCCGACTCTTCGCAGTTCTTGCAACTTCCGCGGACACCGCCAAATCAGTCTTCGGGTTCGTCTATTGAACGCCGTTTGCCACAGGTGCGGCAATTCGACTTATGGTCAAGGTGTCGTGCGTGCGTTATGGAGCGGTTTCAGACACCCATGTGAAATGAGCGTATCAGCCGCCTGTTCAGGGCTGTTCGGGACACATCTGTCGCTATTGCACATGCCAGACTGTTCATTTGCTCGCCACACTCTCGTGAAGTTGTGAAAACCGTTTTTTTCACGCTCTTTTGGAGACGTGAACCTCAAAAGGGGACTGCGCGATGGCAACCCGCAGGTTCATGCAGTGCGAAGGGCCGGAAAAGCAGGCACGACAGCCGATGCAAGACCTGAGTGGAAGGCTCTCTGTGGGCGAAGCGGTGAAGGTGCCGGGGTCAAACGGCAAATGCGGGGCCCGATCAGGAGACGTCCTTATAATCGGGGGGAGATTATAACGATGTCGCGGGCAGAAAGGTCGTTATTCGTGCTTTTTATTGCAGCGTTTGTCAGGCGGGCAGGATGCGCCGCTGCCAATGGCCGCTTGCATGGGCGCAAACCCGGGCGTTGGCGGGCAGCGGGCGGCCCAGCCAGGCAAGCTGGATTTCTTTGACCTGCACCCAACCGTTGCTGCCTGGTGGCTGGCTGCATTGCTTGAATCCCAGGCAGTTGCCGTCGCCATCGAGGCGTGCATAGGTATTGTGGCGCGGGCGTTGGAAGAGCAGGGTCCAGAGCGAGGCCATGGTGTCGAGTCCTGTGTGTTAGGGCTTGCAGCGAAGATAACAGCAGGACCATGAACCGCGTGTGACAGAAGGGCCTGGCTTCAACCGGCAAGCCTCAAGAAGACGCCTGCGCCCCGTGCGGTCTGCTTTTACTTGTAGCTTGCCGCTTGTAGCGTGCCGCTAGGTATACTGTGGGCCTTTGCCGCTTTTTCTGGAGAAACACGCATGTTGCAACGTCTGTTGTTCGGTTTGCTTGCCGTGGCCAGCCTGAGCCTGGTCGGTTGTGCCCACAGCCCGCAACAACTCAGCCCGCAACCCAAGCTCAACGCCCAGCTCGCCCCGGTCGGCCACGGCCAGCCGGTGGTGGTCAAGGTGGTGGACGGCCGGGCTTCGCAGTCCCTGGGCACTCGTGGTGGCATGTACCCCGAGACCAGCACCATCAGCGTCAATGGCAATGACATCGTGCCCAAGCTGCAGGCTCAGGCCGAGGCGGCCGTACGCCTGTTGGGCTTCACCCCTTCGGCCAACGCCTCCAACGCGCCGCAACTGACCGTGACCCTGGCCGAATTGAAGTACCAGTCGCCCAAGGAAAACCTGTACGTGACCGAGGCCACCATCGGCGCCACCTTCCGTGCTGATGTGTCGAACGCCAACCGCCGTTACAGCGGCCGTTACGGCGCCTCGTTGGACCAGCGCTTCGGCATGGCGCCCAACCAGGAAACCAACACCAAGCTGGTGGGGGATGTGTTGAGCGATGCGTTGACCCGCCTGTTCAAAGACCCGACCATCGGCCAGGTGCTGGGCGAATAAGCTTTTCGCTGTACCGAGAACAAACCCGCTGCCTGCGTGCCTGGCAGCGGGTTTTTTTTGGTTTTTCGAAGGCCTCAGGCTGCTTGGATATGAAAATCCAGCACGCTCACGCCCGTCAGCAGGTCCACCTCTGGCAAATGCTCATGCGCATGCCCGCCCAGGGCGCAATACACCAGCCACTGGCGGTCCTGGACATTGATGGCAAAACCATCGATCAACGCCTGCTGTTCATCACTCTGGGCAATGAGATAGAGGCGGTCCTGGTTTTCGGCGTGCAGCATGTACTCGCTCCGGTTCGGGAAAAGGCCGACAGGGTGGCCTGCCTTGATGACGAGCGTGTGACAGATGAAATTTAGTGACACTTTGTCGCCAAGTCCGGGCGCCAGGGCCGGTCTTCGGTAGAATGCCGGCCTTCGCTGACGTTCTGACCGAGGTTGCGTGATGTCCTTGCAAGTGCTTTGGGGGGTTCTGGCCGCCCATCCGACCAAGCTGATCAATCTGCTGGCATTGTTGATGACCTGCCCGGGCGGGTTGCTGCTGCACAGTGCACGGCGTCGCCAGGCCATCACCCGCGAAAGCCTGGCAGTGGATGACGGGCTGGTGGATGCATTCGACCAGCGGGTGCCGCGCTATTACTACATTCTGGGCTTTTCCTGCCTGGCGATGGCCTTGCTGCTGTCCTGGTTCAGTACCTGGATCTGAAACATGCGGGGCCGCCAAGCGGCCCCTGTGGTCAGGCAACCGGCGCCTGTTGCCTGACCTGATACTGGTTGCGCACCGGCGTGGCGTATTGCAACACCAGGTATGGCCGCTGCTCCTGCGGGCAGGCGTCCAGGCGGCGTTGCCATTCTTCCTTGGCTTTTGCCAGCTCCTCGGCCGGGAACAGCTTCTCGGCGCTCGGCACCTGTAGTGCCTCATCCTTTTCGCCCCACATTGCGTAGGCCAGGTAGTGCACCGGGAACAGTCGGTAGCCACCCAGAATTTGCCGGTCGATCTCCTGCGCCAGCTGCTTGGTGTCCTCGTAGAACGCGGTTACCGGCGGGGCGAAGTTGATGTGTACCCGGCCCTTGTAGCCGGTGATGCCTTTGGCGATGCTGTTGTCGTCTTCACCTGGCGCCTTCTGATAGGTGCCGGTAGTCGCACGGATATACAGTTCGCGCGCCTTGGCCTGGTCGCAGGGGTCGTACTCGTAGCTGATCGACACCGGAGTAAGGTTAAGGCCCTGTATCACCGCACCGAAAGGCTCATCCTTGCGGCTCATGTGGAACATCTTGAGGATGGCCGAGTCGGTGCGGTCATCGCCATCTTTGGCACGGCCTTCGGCCTGGGCGATCCAGATCGAAGCGCCGTCGTTGCGGATCGAATGGTTGATGTAGGCCGAGAGCAGTTGGTAGGCCGCGAGCTTCTCGCGCCGGCCAGTGAGCGAGCGGTGGACGATGAAGCTCTTGTTCAGGCGCATCATGTCGCTGACGAACGGCTTTTGCAGCAGGTTGTCGCCAATGGCGATGCGTGGCGTCGGCAGGCCTGCGTGGTACACCGCGTAGTTGACGAAGGCCGGGTCCATGACGATGTCACGGTGGTTGGCCAGGAACAGATAGGCGGTACCGGATTTGAGTTGCTCGACGCCTGTGTACGTGACCCCGTCGGTAGCGCGCTCGATGGTGTGGTCGACGTAGTATTCGACCTTGTCCTGCAATGTGGACACGCAGGTAACCCCGGCGAACTCCTTGCGCAGGCGGCGGGCGATCAGCGGCTTGAGCAACCAGCCGAGTGCCCCGGCTGCGCGCGGGAAGCGGAAGTGGGTGAGGATATCGAGGAATGCCGGGTCGCTGAGCAGGCGTGCCAGCACGGCAGGGACCTCAGCATCGTCGTACGGTCGGATGGCATCGAATTCGCCCATCATGCTCTCTTGTTGGAAACGGCTAGGGTAATAAAGTAGGGGTGGGGCCCGAAAAACGGCTCGGACACACGCAGGCCCTGTAAACAGACCGGCAATTATACGCATAAGTCACTGCGGAGGCCGCGATGCTGGAAACCGACTTCTACGATTGCCCTTATTGCGGCGAGCGCGTGGAAACCACCGTGGACATCTCCGGTGGCGACCAGATGTATACCGAAGACTGCCAGGTATGTTGTCAGCCGGTGGTGTTCATCCTGCAGGTGCACGGCGACGAATGGATGCTCGAAGTCAGACGCGAGGACGATGCCTGATGCGGCGGATCTACGAACCGGAAACCTTGCTGGAGGCAGAAATGCTCGCTGGCATGCTGGCCAGCGAGGGTATCGAGGTGCACCTGATCGGCCGTGACCTGATGGGCGGTGTTGGCGAGTTGCCGATGCAAGGCTTGCTCGGGCTCGCCGTGGCCGATGAGCAGGCAGGTTACGCACGGCAGCTGATCGATGCGTACAATGGCGCCCAGCCGCTTGTCGGCGACGAACCGGAGAGCTATCCCGGTACCTTGATCTGCTAGGTTCTGAAATCGCCCATGTGTGGACGCTATGCCCTGTTTCGCTGGCCCCAGGTGCTGGCAAGCCTGCCAGGCTTTCCTGCCGGCCAGCCGGCGCAATGGAATATCTCGCCCGGCGCTTCGGTGCTGATCCAGCGCCAGGTCGACGGCCAGATGCAGTTGGCCAAGGCGCGCTGGGGCCTGACCCCGGCCTGGCTCACTGACCTCTCACGCACCCCCGCGCATGCCCGGGCCGAAACCTTGGCCGAGCAACCGATGTTCCGCGAAGCGTTACGTCTGCGGCGCTGCCTGATGCCAGCCAACGGTTTTTACGAATGGCGTGGCACGGTCCGCAAACGGCCTTACTGGTTGACGCCGGGGGAGGGTTCGTCGTTGTATTTCGCGGCCATATGGGAAGCCTACCCGGTCCAGGACCAGGTGTGGCTGAGCTGTGCGGTGGTGACCCAGGCGGCGATGAACCAACGCCGGCCGTTGATTCTCGATGAGGCGGGGCAGGCCGCATGGCTGGACCCTGACACACCGCTGCCGCGTCTGCATGAGCTGCTCGCCAGCCCACCGGCCACGCTACGTGAGCGGGCGCTGGCGAATTTCGTCAATGACCCGAAGCTGGATGCGCCCGAGTGCCTGACGCCGGCCTGATGAGGCCGGTACTGGCGAAGAAAATCTTCCCTGCGGCTCTGGTAGCCCATGGGCGACTCGGCCTAGGATATCCCGCATGTAAAAAGGGAGTGTTTTCATGCGTAAGTCTTTTGTCGTCAGCCTCTTGAGCGCTGGCATCCTGCTGGCTGGCTGCCAGGCGGTCAATACCACCAGCGGCGGTGCTGTCGGCGTCGAGCGCAAGCAGTACATGTTCAGCATGCTCTCGACCGATGAGGTCAACCAGATGTACGCCCAGTCGTACCAGCAGACCCTTGGCGAGGCGTCGAACAAGGGCGTGCTGGACAAGTCCAGCGCCGATGCCAGGCGCGTGCAGGTGATTGCCGACCGGCTGATCGCCCAGGCGCCGAAATTCCGCCCGGATGCCGCCCAGTGGCAGTGGGAGGTCAATGTGATCAAGAGCGATGAGCTCAACGCCAACTGCGGCCCTGGCGGCAAGATCATCGTCTACACCGGCCTGATCGACCAGCTCAAGCTTACCGATGCCGAGATTGCGGCAGTGGTGGGGCATGAGATCGCCCACGCGCTGCGTGAACACAGTCGCGAAGCGATGTCCAAGGCTTACGGTGTGGAAATGGCCCGCCAGGGCGCAGGTGCGCTGTTTGGCCTTGGCCAGAACAGCATTGCGCTGGCAGACCAGGTGGTGAACTACGCCATGACCTTGCCCAACAGCCGCGCCAACGAGAACGAAGCCGACCTGATCGGCCTGGAACTGTCGGCGCGTGCCGGCTACGACCCGAACGCCGCGATCACCTTGTGGAACAAGATGAGCAAGGCGTCCGAGGGCGCGCCACCTGAGTTCATGAGCACTCACCCGGCCTCTGACAGCCGGATCGCCTCGTTGCAGGCGGCAATTCCCAAGGTCATGCCGCTGTATCAGGCCGCCAAGAAGTAAGAGCAGCTACAAGCTACGAGCAAGAGCAGTACGCGTACATCTGCTCTTTCTTGCAGCTTGCAGCTTTACCCCACCCACCCACTGGTTTTCATTGCCGAGTAGACGGCGACGATCGCCAGTACGATGAAGGCCGTCGCGGCCAGGCGGCGAATCAGCGTCAGCGGCAGCTTTTCTGCGGCGAAATTGCCCGCCAGGACTACTGGCACGTTCGCAATCAGCATGCCCAGCGTGGTACCGATGATGACCATGATCAGGTGCGGGTACTGGGCTGCCAGCATCACCGTGGCCACTTGGGTCTTGTCACCGATCTCGGCCAGGAAGAACGCGATCAGCGTGGTCAGGAACGGGCCGAAGCGACGCGCAGGGTTTTCATCATCATCCATCTTGTCCGGCACCAGGGTCCACAGGGCCGTGGCGGTAAAGCTCGCGGCGAGAATCCAGTGCAGCGTCGACTCGCTGAAGAACCCGCTGACCCAGGCGCCCACGGCACCTGCGGCGGCATGGTTGGCCAGGGTGGCGGCGATGATGCCGGCGATGATCGGCCAGGGCTTGCGGAAGCGAGCAGCCAGAATGAGCGCGAGCAATTGCGTCTTGTCGCCGATTTCGGCAAGCGCGACGATCGCGGTGGGTACGAGGAGAGATTCCAGCATCAGGGTTCCTGTGGGGGCGGGTCGACACGGCTATGACACGTACAGCCTCCCCGCCCCGGGTAAGGTGTGCGTGTCATAGGTCTTGTCAAACCCTGGACCTGTCTGCGCAGATCGTGGGTCGCACGCGCCATGGCCTGTGGGCCAAGTGTGTTGACGCGTGCCGGGCAAGCAGGGTGCTTGCGGGAGACTACTCCCCTAGGACGGTGCGGATTCTGCCTAGCCGAAACGCTTTGGGCAAGCCCTGTTTTTATCAGCGTGTTGCCTGATAGATGCGAAAACCGTCTGCCTCGGCACAGGTCCGGCAGTTGCCCAGAGCGCTTTCGATCAGTGGCTGGTAACGCAGGAAGCTGTTGGCGACCAAGCGCATTTCGCCGCCTTTTCGCAGATGTTGGCCTGATTTTTTCAGCAGGTTTTCCGATGCCTGGTAGTTGGTGTGCACACCGGTATGGAACGGCGGGTTACTCAGGATCAGGCTCAGGTCGCCGGGTGCAGCATCGATACCGTCGCCACTGATGACTTCACCTTCCAGCTGATTGGCCGCCAGCGTCAGGCGGCTGGCCGCCACGGCGAAGGCGTCTACGTCCAGCATCGTGACCCGGCTCTGTGGGTAACGGCGTTTGACTGTGGCGCCGAGTACACCGGCACCGCAGCCAAAGTCCAATACATGGCCCACTGGCAGGTTATCCAGGTGCTTGAGCAGCAACGCTGTGCCGCGGTCCAGGCGGCCGTGGCTGAACACGCCAGGCAGGCTGACCACCTGCAGCGGGCCATCTTCCAGTTCAAGCGCGAAGCGTTCGGCCAGGCTTTCCAGTGGCTTGGCTTCGGGCGCGTTGTCCACGGTGACCTGCCACAGCTGGCAATGCCGGGCACTGTCGAGCTTGCGTGGCTTGCCCAAGGCCTGCAAATGCTTGGCCGCGCCTTCGATGCCGCCGCGCTTTTCGCCCACCAGGTAGAGTTCGCCGCCGCCCAGGCGTGACGCCAGTGCGTTTAGCAGGTAGGCCGCCAGTTCGCGCGACTTGGGCAGGAACAGTACGGCCGCCTCGAAGGCGACCGGCGGCACGTCCACGCCGTAATGGCTACGCCCGGCAAAGCGAGCGTCGAGCATGGCCTGATCACCCGCGTGCCAGGTCCAGGCATTGGCCTTTGGCAACTGGCCGAGCAGGTCATCGGCGGGGGCGCCGGCAATCAGCAGTGGACCCTGGAACAGGTCCGCCTGGCGGAGCAAAACTTCACTGCGCGGGTCCATGGACGACGCCTCCTGAAAAAAGTGGCGCAGTGTAGCAGAGCCTGCCCTTGCGCTCAGCTGACCACGCGGCGTGGCTGGCCGGCAAAGAATGCCTGGGCGTTCTCGCTGAGCTGCCCGACGATGCGCTGGCGCGATTCCACCGCGCCCCAGGCGCTGTGCGGCGTGATCAGCAGGCGCGGGATGTCGCCGGCCAGCAGCGGGTTGCCGTTGACCGGCGGCTCGACGCTCAGCACGTCGGTGGCGGCGCCGCCCAGATGGCCGCGACGAAGGGTGTCGGCCAGGGCCTGCTCGTCTATCAGGCCGCCACGTGCGGTATTGACCACCAGCGCGCCGGGCTTGAGCAATGCCAGCTCACGTGCGCCGATCATGTGCCGTGTGTGTTCGTTGAGGGGGCAGTGCAAAGTCAGGGCATCGACCTGCGGCAGCAGTTCGTCCAGCGGCAGGCGATCGTTGCGCGCCGGGCGCCCGGGGATCTGCCCGCTCAGCACGCGCATGCCAAAGGCTTCAGCAAGCCGCGCGACGGCGCCACCGAGTTCGCCATGGCCGAGCAGGCCTAGGGTTTTGCCTTCCAGTTCCACGATCGGGAAGTCCAGCAGGCAGAACTGGCTGGCCTTGGCCCATTGGCCATCGGCCACCGCCTGGTTGTAGTCGCACAAGCGCGTGGCCAGCGCCAGCAGCAGGGCCAGGGTGTGCTGTGCCACCGAGGGCGTGCCGTAGCCTTGGCAATTGCAGACGGTGATGCCCTGGGCGCGGGCGGCAGCCAGGTCGACGTTGTTGGTGCCGGTGGCAGCGACCAGGATCAGCTTGAGCTGTGGGTTGGCAGACAGGGCGTTGGCGTCGAGCATGACCTTGTTGCTGATCACCGCAACGGCGCCCTGCAGGCGCTCGGCTACCTGATCCGGGCGGGTGGCGTCGTACAGTTCGAACGCGTCGAACTGGCTCTGCAAAGGTGAGAGGTCGAGGTCACCAAGGTCCAGGGATTCATGATCGAGAAACACAGCGCGACGCGGGCTGGGCATAGGTACGGCTCCAGTGGCAGGGCAAGGGTTGATCCATCGACCGAACAATGCCACTCATACCTCGCGCAGCCAAATCATTCCTTCGGCTGATTTGACCGTCACATTGGCGAACTACAGTAGACACAGACTTGTCCGGCTCGCTTTTCAAGAAGGGATAACCATGCTGCAGACCCGCATCATCAAGCCCGCCGAGGGCGCCTACAGCTTTCCTCTGCTGATCAAACGCCTGCTGATGTCCGGCAGCCGCTATGAAAAGACCCGCGAGATCGTCTACCGCGACCAGTTGCGGCTGACCTATCCACAGCTCAACGAGCGTATTGCCCGCCTGGCCAACGTGCTGACCGAAGCCGGGGTCAAGGCCGGTGACACCGTGGCGGTGATGGATTGGGACAGCCACCGTTATCTGGAATGCATGTTCGCCATCCCGATGATCGGCGCGGTGGTGCACACCATCAACGTGCGTCTGTCGCCTGAGCAGATCCTCTACACCATGAACCATGCCGAGGACCGCTTCGTGCTGGTCAACAGCGATTTTGTCGGCCTTTACCAGGCCATTGCCGGGCAGTTGACCACGGTCGACAAGACCCTGCTGTTGACCGATGGCCCGGACAAGACCGCCGAACTGCCGAACCTGGTGGGCGAGTACGAGCAGTTGCTGGCGGCGGCCAGCCCGCATTACGACTTCCCGGATTTCGACGAGAACTCGGTCGCCACTACGTTCTACACCACCGGCACCACAGGTAACCCCAAGGGCGTCTACTTCACCCACCGCCAGTTGGTGCTGCACACCTTGGCCGAGGCCTCGGTGACCGGGAGTATCGACAGCGTCCGCCTGCTTGGCAGCAATGATGTGTACATGCCCATCACGCCCATGTTTCACGTGCATGCCTGGGGCATCCCGTATGCGGCGACCATGCTCGGTCTGAAACAGGTGTACCCGGGCCGCTACGAGCCCGACATGCTGATCAAGCTCTGGCGGGACGAGAAGGTCACCTTCTCGCACTGCGTACCCACCATCCTGCAGATGCTGCTCAATTGTCCGAGCTCCCAGGGCCAGGACTTCGGCGGCTGGAAGATCATCATTGGAGGCAGTGCGCTCAACCGCTCGCTATATCAAGCGGCGCTGGCCCGGGGCATTCAGCTGACTGCAGCCTATGGCATGTCCGAAACGTGCCCGCTGATTTCTGCCGCGCACCTGAACGATGAGCTGCAGGCCGGCAGCGAAGACGAACGCGTGACCTACCGCATCAAGGCCGGTGTCCCGGTACCGCTGGTGGAAGCTGCGATCGTCGATGGCGATGGCAATTTCCTCTCGGCAGATGGCGAGACTCAAGGTGAGCTGGTGCTGCGTGCGCCTTGGTTGACCATGGGCTATTTCAAGGAGCCGGAGAAAAGCGAGGAGCTGTGGCAGGGTGGCTGGCTGCACACCGGTGACGTCGCCACGCTCGACGGCATGGGTTACATAGACATTCGCGACCGCATCAAGGACGTGATCAAGACTGGGGGTGAATGGATATCTTCCCTGGACCTCGAGGACCTGATCAGCCGGCATCCTGGAGTGCGCGAGGTTGCAGTGGTTGGGGTCGCCGACCCGCAGTGGGGGGAGCGCCCGTTCGCCCTGCTGGTGGTGCATGACGGTCAGGCTGTCGATGCCAAGGCGTTGAAGGAACACCTCAAGCCATTTGTAGAGCAAGGGCACATCAACAAGTGGGCGATTCCCTGCCAGATCGCCGTTGTTACAGAAATTCCCAAGACCAGTGTCGGGAAGCTCGACAAGAAGCGCATCCGCCAGGACATCGTCCAGTGGCAGGCGAGTAACAGCGCCTTCCTTTCCACGCTGTAACCGCGTTGCGGGTCGTGTACCCCGGGGCACGACCCGCAGGCCAGAGCGGCCGTCACCTTGCCAATCGGTAAAAATCGGCCATGCTTGGGCACTGCCGGTGCGTAACCTGGGAACACGCCAGGGCGAATTGGCCAACGGTGTGCAAATCACACTTTAGAGGGATCAAGCACCTTGGTCTGCTGGCTATAGTCGGGGCCAGGGGATTTTCAGGAATGGGGGAGGGCGACACGCGCAACACGTGTCGCCACGGGCGCAAGCCTGAACACCGGTCGCACGGGCCGTTCTTGAAAGGACTCACTGCCATAACAAAAAAGTACATGGAGTAGCGTCGATGACATCTGCAAACCCGTTCTGGCGTCGGGCCAAGCTACCTTTGGCCGTCAGCCTTGCTTCCACGCTCGCAAGCCCTGCTTTCGCGGTCAGTTTCAACATCGGGGAAATCGAAGGCCAGTTCGACTCGTCGCTCTCCGTCGGGGCCAGCTGGTCGACCGCCAACCCCAACAGCAACCTGATCGGCGCCAACAACGGCGGCAAGGGTCTTTCGCAAACCTCGGACGATGGTCACCTCAACTTCAAGAAAGGCGAAACCTTCTCGAAGATCTTCAAAGGTATCCACGACCTTGAACTGAAGTATGGCGACACCGGCATCTTCGTGCGGGGCAAGTACTGGTACGACTTCGAACTCAAGGACGAGAACCGCGAGTTCAAGGACATCAGCGATTCGAACCGCAAGGAGGGCGCCAAGTCGTCTGGCGCCGAACTGCTCGACGCGTTCGTCTATCACAACTACGCCATCGGTGATCAACCCGGCTCGGTGCGTCTGGGCAAGCAGGTAGTGAGCTGGGGGGAGAGTACCTTCATTGGCGGCGGCATCAACGCAGTCAACCCGATCGACGTTTCTGCGTTCCGCCGGCCAGGGGCTGAAATCAAGGAAGGCCTGATCCCCGTCAACATGTTCTACGTCTCGCAAAGCCTCACCGACAACCTGTCGACCGAAGCTTTCTACCAGATCGAGTGGGACCAGACCGTTGTCGACAACTGCGGCACATTCTTCTCCCAGCCCGACGTGATCGCCGACGGCTGCGACAACAACCTGGCCGTGCTGGCCACGCAGAACACCTTGGCCAGCCGGCTTGGGCCGCTGGCTGCGCCAGTCGCGGCCACTCTGGCCGCACGCGGCGTGAGTTACGGCTCCCCCGATGAGGGCGTGATCGTCCGTCGTGGCGCGGACCGCGATGCTCGGGACAGTGGTCAGTTCGGCGTTGCCCTGCGCTACAT
Organism: Pseudomonas sp. SG-MS2; assembly: GCF_009933855.1. NCBI lineage: Bacteria > Pseudomonadati > Pseudomonadota > Gammaproteobacteria > Pseudomonadales > Pseudomonadaceae > Pseudomonas > Pseudomonas sp. SG-MS2. The sequence continues at coordinate 16,745 of NZ_MOMO01000063.1, forward strand.
GTACGAGCCGCTCAATACCGAATTCGGTGGCTACTTCATGAACTACCACAGCCGTGCGCCAATCTTCAGCGGTCGCGGTGCCGATGCCCAGTACTACAGCACAAGCGGCCTGGCGGGCGCGCTGGTCAGTGCGGGTGTGCCGTCTGCTGCGCTGGCGAGCCTGTTGCCAAGCCTCATGCCGTTGCAGGTGGCAGGCAACTCCAGCTACTACGTGGAGTATCCGGAAGACATCCGTCTGTATGGTCTGAGCTTCTCGACCACACTGCCTACCGGTACCGCCTGGAGTGGCGAGATCAGCTACCGGCCGAACGCTCCGGTGCAGTTGAATACCACCGATATCCTCTATTCGGGCCTGACGCCGCTCAATCCGGATGTCTCTGTGTTGCAGGGAACACCGGGTGCCGACCAGCCTGGTTATCGTCGCAAGGAAATCACCCAGCTGCAGACAACCTTCACCCACTTCTTCGATCAGGTGATGGGGGCAGAGCGGCTGACCATGGTCGGCGAAATCGGCTGGACCCACGTCGGCGGCCTGGAAAGCACATCCAAGATGCGTTACGGGCGTGACCCGGTGTTCGGCCCGGGGCCTCTGCCCAATGGCCAGTGCGAGGCGCTCAACAGCAGCACCCTGGGCACCACCGATGCCAACAACGTATCGCGCTACTGCGAGAACGATGGCTATACCACGTCTGATTCCTGGGGCTATCGCGTCCGTGCGATCTGGGACTACAACAACGTCATTGCCGGTGTGAACCTGCGCCCCAGCGTAGCCTGGTCGCATGACGTCGATGGTTACTCGCCGGGCCCTGGCGGCAACTTCGAGGAAGGCCGCAAGGCAGTCAGCCTCGGGCTGGACGCCGAGTACCAGCAGACCTACACCGCGAGCCTGTCGTACACCAACTTCTTCGACGGCAAGTACAGCACCGTGGATGATCGCGACTTCCTCGCCCTCAGCTTCGGCGTGAACTTCTAAGCACACAGATCCAGGACGACACGACATGAACAAGACCAGAAGTCTGCTGCAAGCCGGAGTACTGGGCCTGTCCCTGCTGGCAACCGGCGTCATGGCTGCGGTTTCCGCTGATGAAGCGGCAAAGCTGGGCAGCACCCTGACCCCGATGGGCGCGGAAAAGGCCGGTAACGCCGATGGCTCCATCGGCCCGTGGCAACCGTTGTCAAAGACCGCAGGCAGCGTCGATGCCAAGGGCTTCCTTTCCGACCCGTATGGCAGCGACAAACCGCTGTTCACCATCACCGCGCAGAACGTCGACCAGTACAAGGACAAGCTGTCACCAGGCCAGGTGGCGATGTTCAAGCGCTACCCGCAAACCTTCAAGATCCCGGTGTACAAGACCCATCGAGGCTCCACGGTGCCTGACGATGTGTTCGCCGCAATCAAGAAGAATGCCACCGCGACTACGCTGGTCGAAGGCGGCAACGGGCTGAACAACTTCCAGACCGCAGTACCGTTCCCGATCCCCAAGAGTGGCATCGAGGTTATCTGGAACCACATCACCCGCTACCGTGGTGGCAGCGTCAGCCGTTTGGTAACCCAGGCTACGCCGCAGCAGAGCGGCTCCTACAGCCTGGTGTACTTCGCCGATCAGTTCGTCTTCCGCGACAAGATGAAGGACTTCGACCCGAACAACCCGGGCAACGTCCTCTTCTACTTCAAACAGGAAGTGACCGCGCCAGCGCGTCTGGCCGGTACCGTGCTGCTGGTGCACGAAACCCTCGACCAGGTGAAAGAACCGCGCAAGGCGTGGATCTACAACGCCGGCCAGCGTCGCGTGCGCCAGGCGCCGCAGGTGTCGTATGACGGGCCGGGTACCGCAGCGGATGGCCTGCGTACTTCGGACAACCTGGACATGTACAACGGTGCGCCAGACCGCTACGACTGGAAGCTTGAAGGCAAGAAGGAGATGTACATCGCCTCCAACGCTTACAAACTCGACGATCCGAAGCTCAAGTACGCCGACATCCTCAAGGCCGGTCACATCAATCAGGACCTGACCCGCTATGAGCTGCGCCGGGTCTGGCATGTGGTCGCAACGCTCAAGCCGGGGCAGCGCCACATCTATGCCAAGCGCGACTTCTATATCGACGAGGACACCTGGCAGGCAGCGGTGATCGACCAGTATGACGGCCGCGGCCAGCTATGGCGGGTTTCCGAGGCGCATGCCCAGGACTACTACAATGTTCAGGTACCGTGGTACACCCTGGAGGCCATCTACGACCTGCAATCGGGCCGTTACCTGGCCTTGGGCATGAAGAACGAAGAGAAGCGCGCCTACGACTTCGGCTTCAGTGCCAGCAAGGCAGACTTCCAGCCAGCTGCGCTGCGCCAGTCGGGTATTCGTTGAACCGCTAGTGCTGCACACCTTGTGATACTCCCAGAACGCCCCGGCTTGCCGGGGCGTTTCTGTTCCAGCCCCTTGTTGTACTGGCCGGCGCAGTCATAAAACGGGTGAATACCTCGCCAAACCCCGCGCCAGCCCTCTGTCCATCAGGCTTGTCGTTTTTTGTCGTAGTCTTTTACAGGCCATTTGCGCCCATCATCTTCAAATGCGCCGCGTTACCCGCTAGTCTCGGAACAATCCGTACCGCCGTAGTCTTCCAACCAGAACGAGCCGGCCATGACTGATTTGTCCCGTACGCATGGAGTCGCCAGCCAGGCCGTGGGCCTGCTGGACGGGCGTTTCTTCCGGCCGCCGCTGCCGCACGGCCACGTGCCGCGTGCGCGCCTGTGCCAGCGTTTGCAGGCCGGCCTCAGCGGCCGTTTGTTGCTGGTCAATGCCCCGGCAGGCTTCGGCAAGAGCTCCCTGGCCATCGAATTCTGCGAGGCGCTGCCCGACCATTGGCGCAGCCTCTGGCTTGGGCTCAGCCAGCGCGATGCTGACCCGGGCCGTTTTCTCGAACGCTTGCTTGAGGGGCTGCAGCAGTACTGCCCGGCGTTGGGCGGCCAAGCCATGGGCCTGTTGAAAATGCGCCAGCGCCACCAACCCTTCGCGTTCGAGGAATGGATCGACGGCCTGCTCGACGAATTGGCGTTGTACCTGCAAGCCGATACACCCTTGCTGCTGGTACTGGACGACTATCACCTGGCCCAGGGGCCGGTGCTCGATCGCTGCCTGCAGTTTTTTCTCAACCACTTGCCGGGCGGCTTGGTGTTGCTGGTCACCAGCCGCCAGCGGCCAGACTGGCACCTGGCGCGGCTGCGGCTCTCACGGCAACTGGTCGAGATCAACGAGCAGGAACTGCGCCTGACGCCCGACGAGGCCCTGGCCGTTATTGGTCGCCAGCCTACAGGCCTGCGCGGCCAGGCCTTGGACAACCTGATCCAGCGCAGCGACGGCTGGGTTGCCGGGTTGCGGTTCTGGCAACTGGCGGCGAGCGAGTCCGGCGACGAGCATGCGCTGCCCCAGGCCCTGCATGGCGGGGAAGGCTTGATCCGCGACTACCTGCTGGAAGAAGTCATCGAAATCCTGCCTGAGGACGCGCAGGCGTTTCTGTTCGACACTGCGTGCCAGGAGCGCTTCTGCGCGGCGTTGTGCGATGCCCTGCGTCAGCGCGACGACAGCGCGGCCATCCTTCGTTACCTGCAGGCGCACCAGGTGTTTCTGGTGCCGCTGGACGAGCATGGGCACTGGTATCGCTACCATCACCTGTTCTCCGACCTGTTGCGCAGCCGCCAGTCCAATGAACCGCAGGCGCGCCTGCACCTGCGTGCCTGCCGTTGGTTCCAGGCTCAGGGGCTGCTTGACGAAGCGGTGGAGCAAGCCCTGCGGGCTGGCCATCTGGACGTTGCCGCCGACCTGGTGCAGAGCCTGTCGGAGGAGCAACTGCTGGCCGAGCAGAACGTCGGCATGCTGCTGCGCTGGAAGATGGACTTGCCCGACAGCCTGCTGATCAGTACGCCCCGGCTGATCGTGCTGTACAGCTGGGCGCTGGGCCTGGCCTGCCAATTGGACGCAGCCGAAGAGCTGGCAAGCTACCTCAGCCGCTTTTTGCCAGCGCCTTCAGCCACCGCGCAAAGGTCCATGCTGGCCCAGTGGCTGGCCTTGAGCGGGGTAATTGCGCGTGGCCGCGGTGATCGCGAACGCACCCTGGCCTATTGTGGTGAGGCGCTGCAAAGCCTGCCGTGCAAACGTTATGGGCAGCGTCTGGTGTGCCTGTCGACGCTGTCCAACCTGGCCATCGCCGATGGCGACTTCTGGCGAGCGCGTGGTTGGAACCGCGAGGCGCTGGAGTTGGCCCAGCGGGTTGGCAACCCCTTGTTCGAAGCCTTGGCGCACTACGACCGGGCCCGGGTGCTGCATGCCAGGGGCGAGGCGCTGCGCGCGCTGGACGAGGTGCGCCAGGGGCTGCAACGCCTCCAAGGCCTTTCGGCCCAGCGGCTGTATGCCGTGCGCGCGCGGCTGACCTTGTACGAGGGCTACCTGCTGGTGACGCGCCTGCAACCTGCGCAAGGGCGTGCGCGCTTGCGTGCGGGGCTGGGCGAGGCGCGCGCCTGTCGCGATATCAGCGTGCTGATAGGCCACTGTGTGATCGCTACCCTCGACGGGCGTGAAGGGCGCTACGCCGACGCCTTCGCCGAGCTGGCCGAAGCCGAGAGGCTGATGCATATCTGGGACGTGCCGCCGATCTTCTACCTGGCCATGATCACGCTGGTGAAGTGCGAATTGTGGCTGGCGCAGGGGCGTACCGACCTGGCCGAGTCCTGGTTGCTGCGCCTGGGCCAGACCTACGGTGGCGAGCAGCCTGCGGCGGCGCCGGAGTTCCACCCGTTGTTAGCGCTGCACATCGAGTTGCAGCAGGCCTTGCTCGAACGCATCCAGGGCCGCAGTGAGGATGCCGCTGCGCGCTTGCGCGGCCTGGTCGAGCGCGGGCAGGCCGGCGGTGGCATGATGCTGACCTTGAGCGCGCTGTGCCAGTGGATCACCTTGTCCTTGGAGCACGGTGGCGAGGCGCAGGCTGCCGAGCGCTTGCCCATGGCTCTGGCAGCGGCCCAGGGCGGGGTGATGCAGCCGTTTCAGCGGTTGATCGAGCTGCACCCGCTGTGGCTTCGCGAGCAGTTGCTCGCACGTCCTGCCTGCAAGGTTCAGGTCGAGCTGCTGGCTCGTCTGCCCGAGCAGGCCGCGCCGAGCAGCGGCACGTGCGAGGCGCTCAGTGGTCGTGAGCTGGCAGTGCTGGAATTGATCGCCCAAGGCTGCTCGAACCAGCAGATCAGCGAGCGCCTGTTCATCTCGCTGCACACCGTCAAGACCCACGCCAGCCATATCAACAGCAAGCTCGGGGTGGAGCGGCGTACCCAGGCGGTGGCACGGGCCAAGTCGTTGGGCCTGCTGGCCTGATGCCGGTCGTTGGCGGCCTGGCCGGATAAACAACGGCCCAGGCCAGCCTCTCGCTGCAGCACTGCCTGCCCTCATCTTTTGCGCCTGGCTGCCGATACACGTTTCGGCGGTATGCATCGCCGCACGCCATCCTCCCATCATCCAATACAGGTCGTGTTGATGCTGCAGTACGGGCAAAAGAGCTTTCTGATCGTCGATGACTTCACCGACTTTCGCACGTCGACGCGCTCCATGCTGCGCGAGCTGGGCGTGCGTGACGTCGACACTGCCGACAGCGGTGAGCAGGCCCTGCGCATGTGCGGGCAAAAGCGCTATGACTACATTCTTCAGGATTTCCACCTTGGGGATGGCAAGAAGAACGGCCAGCAAGTGCTGGAGGACATGATCCTCGACAAGCTGATCAGCCATGAGTGCGTGTTCATCATGGTGACCGCCGAGAGCAGCCAGGCCATCGTGCTCAGCGCCCTGGAGCACGAGCCCGATGCCTACCTGACCAAACCGTTCAACCGGGTGGGCCTGGCCCAGCGCCTCGACAAGCTGACGCAACGCAAGACCTTGCTCAAGCCGATCCTGCAGGCCCTGGACCGTGGCCGCCCGGCCGAAGTGCTGGCTGCGTGCGCCGAGCTGTGCAAGAAGGACCCGCGTTTCGCGCCCCTGTGCCTGCGTTACCGGGCCGATGCCCTGCGAGACCTGAACCGCTTCGACGAGCTGGAAAAGTTCCTCAAGGGCATTCTCGCCAGTCGTCCGCAGCCGTGGGTGTATGCGGCGCTGGGCAGCCTGATGCACAAACGGGGTCAGCACGCGCAGGCCCAGGGCGTTTATGAGCAGGCGCTCAAGGCGTTTCCAATCATGCCGAGCCTGTACGACGGCATGGCCGACGTGCTGGTGGCCCAGGGTGAGACCAAGCGCGCGCAAAACATGCTTGAAGAAGCCGTGCGCCTTTCACCCCTGGCGGTGAGGCGCCAGGCCGCGCTGGGCAAACTGGCGCTGGACAACGAAGACTTCGAAAGCGCCTCGAAGGCGTTTCGCCATGCGGTGAACCAGGGCCAGAGCTCGCGCTACAAGGATGCGGAGAGCAACCTTGGGCTGGTCGAGGCATTGATGAACAAGAACGCCGGCTTCGGCCTGGATGCACGTACCCGGGTCGAGATCAATACCGTGCTCAGCGAGGTGGCCAAGGACAATGTCGAGGATCAGGGCCTGCAAGTGCGTGCGCGCTTGATGAAAGCTGCCAGCCTGCAGCAGGCCGGTGATGCAGAGACTGCAGCCAAGCTTACCGAGCAGGCCCTGCAGCGGCTGGACAAGATGGATCAGTTCTTCTCGGTCGAAGCCGCCCTGACCGTGGCCAAACAGCTGCAGGCGCTGGGCCAGGAAGGTGCCGGCGGCACCATCCTCAAAGGCTGTGTGGAAACCTACGGCGATGACCCCAAGGTCATGCAGAGTGTCGCCAAGCTGACGGATGACCCCACGGTGCTCGGCGCCGTCACCGAAGCTGTCGACCTCAACCGCCAGGGTGTGCGCAGCTATCAGGCCGGGCAGCTCAATGAAGCCTTGCAGATGTTCCGCAAGGCCCTGTCACTGCAACCGAAGAACATCAGCATTGCCCTCAACACTGCCCAGGCGCTGTTGCGCATCGGTGGCGAAGCCACGCCGCCGGCAATCCTGCAGGAGTGTCGCAACTGCCTGACCAGCGTCGCGGGTATTCCTGCCAGCGACAGCCGGTATGACCGCTACCGCAAACTGCACATCAAGGTGTTCGGCGCATGAGCCAGGACAACCAGGGGCTGGATTTTTCCACGGTGATCGCCTCCACCGTGCACGACCTGAAAAACTCGTTGTCAGCGCTGATCCAGTCCCACGACCAGTGGCTGGCGCGCCTGCCCGAGGAGTTGCGCGGGGGCACCGAGCTGGGCGTGATCGAGCACGAATTCCGCCACCTCAATGGCATGCTGGTGCAAATGCTGGGGCTGTACAAACTGGGCGTCAACCAGTTGCCGGTGTGCCCGGACTATCACGAGCTGGACGACTTCGTCGAAGCGCAGCTGGCGGCTCATCAGCAAGTGCTTGAGCACAACGATATCCTCGCCACCTGGCGCATCGACAGCGAAAATCCGCTGGGTTTCTTCGATCGGGAACTGGTCGCCTCGGTGATCGCCAATGTGATCACCAACGCCACCCGCTATGCCGGGCATGCGCTGTTGATCAGCATCGCGCAAGAGAACGAGCAATTGGTGATCAGCGTCAACGATGACGGCCCAGGCTACCCGGCGCGCATGCTCGAGCGGCAGCAGGATTATGTACAGGGCATCGATGCGCAGAGCGGCAGCACCGGGCTTGGCCTTTATTTCGCGGCGCGCATCGCTGCGCTGCATGAGCGCGATGGCGTGCGCGGGCGAATCGAGATCGCCAATGGTGGGGCGCTTGGCGGGGGATTGTTCAGGTTGTATCTGCCTTAGGCTCGATTTCATAGGCCCTGAAAATTTCCAGGCAAGCACTCCATCCTCGACAAAACCGCATAATTGCCTCCCTGGGGCGGGCAACGATAACATCCAGGCAGTCGTCAGGAGTCCCCATGAACACTGTCCCAACCACCCTCATCCGCGAAACCTTCCCCGTCGGGCCTTTGCAGTGCAACTGCACCCTGATCGGCGACCCGCTTACCAAAAAGGCCATCGTCGTCGACCCGGGTGGTGATCCGGACAAGATCCTCGCCCGCCTGCAGGCCCACGGCCTGACCTTGGTGAGCATCATCCACACCCATGCGCACTTCGATCATTTCCTCGCCTCGGGCAAGCTCAAGGAGCTCACTGGTGCGACCTTGCACCTGCACAAGGACGACCAGGTGCTGTGGGACAACCTGGAGATGCAGTGCCAGATGTTCGGCGTCCCGTATACCCCGGTGCCCCCACCAGACCGCTGGCTGGGTGACGATGAAGCGCTGGCCTGCGGCTGTGGCGTGGCGTTGCACACGCCCGGGCATACGCCGGGTTCGATGAGCTTCTGGTTCGCTGACGCCAAGCTGTTGGTTGCCGGTGACACCCTGTTCCGACGTGGCATTGGCCGCACCGATTTGTGGGGCGGCGATCAGCGGGCTATCGTTCGCTCGATCAAGGAGCGGCTGTATCGTCTGGATGAGGATGCAATCGTGGTCACCGGCCACGGCCCTGATACCCGACTGGGTGACGAAATGCGCGAGAACCCCTTCGTGCGGGCCTGAGCCGGCATAAACAGCCTGTCATGGAATTTTTTCGCTCAAGCGCGATCCAAGGCTGGCATAAATGCATTCATGATTTGCCGCACACACGAATTCTTGTAGGAGCTTGTCCATGTTCACCATGCGTCGCCTGATTATCGTCGCAACCGCTGCAGCCCTGATGACCGGTTGTGCCGGCCAGAACCCCTACGACAGCCAAGGTCAGGCGCAGGGCGGGTCGACCGGGATGAGCAAGACCGCCAAGTACGGCGGCCTGGGTGCGCTGGCCGGCGCCATCGCCGGTGCCGCCATCGACCACGACAACCGGGGCAAGGGCGCGCTGATCGGCGCCGCTGCGGTAGGTGCTGCCGCTGCCGGTTACGGTTACTACGCCGACAAACAGGAAGCCGAACTGCGTGCACAGATGGCCAATACCGGCGTCGAAGTGCAGCGCCAGGGTGACCAGATCAAGCTGATCATGCCGGGCAACATCACCTTCGCCACCGATTCGGCGAACATCGCGCCGAGCTTCTACTCGCCGCTGAACAACCTGGCGACCTCGTTCAAACAGTTCAACCAGAACACCATCGAAGTGGTGGGCTTCACCGACAGCACCGGCAGCCGCCAGCACAACATGGACCTGTCGCAGCGCCGTGCCCAGGCAGTGAGCGCCTACCTGACCTCGCAAGGCGTGGACGCCTCGCGCGTGTCGGTGCGCGGCATGGGCCCGGACCAGCCGATTGCCAGCAACGCCGATGCCAATGGCCGGGCGCAGAACCGTCGCGTCGAGGTCAACCTCAAGCCTATTCCCGGCCAGCAGTATGATCAGCAGGGTCAGGTGCAGCAGTATCCGTAAACCATGAGGGCCGCTGTGCGGCCCAATCGCCGGCAAGCCGGCTCCCACCGGGATCGCAAGCGCCACACATCCCGGTGGGAGCCGGCTTGCCGGCGATTGGGCTGCAAAGCAGCCCCAGGTTTCAACGCACCACGCTGGCCTGTATGGCTGTAAGCGCGATCGTGTGCACGATATCGTCCACCTGGGCGCCGCGCGGCAAGTCGTTCACCGGTTTGCGCAGCCCTTGCAGCATCGGCCCCAGGCTGACCCCATCGGTACTGCGCTGCACCGCCTTGTGGGTGGTGTTGCCGGTGTTCAGGTCAGGGAACACGAACACCGTGGCGCGCCCGGCCACTTGGCTGTTGGGCGCCAACTGGCGGGCGATTGCCGGGTTGGCGGCAGCGTCGTACTGCAGCGGGCCGTCAATCACAAGGCCCCGCTCGGCTTCCTGCGCCAGGCGCGTTGCTTCGCGCACTTTCTCGACTTCTTCGTCGCTCGCCGAGTCACTTGAATAGCTGATCATCGCCACCCGTGGCGCGATGCCGAAGGCTTGCGCCGATTCGGCGCTCTGCCGCGCGATTTCAGCCAGCTCGCTGGCGCTGGGGTGCGGGTTCATCACGCAGTCGCCATACACCAGCACCTGCTCGGGGAACAGCATGAAAAAGACCGAAGATACCAGGCTGGCGCCTGGCGCAGTCTTGATCAACTGCAGGGCAGGGCGGATGGTGTTGGCGGTGGAGTGCACCAGGCCGGAGACCAGGCCGTCGACCTCGTCCAGCGCAAGCATCATGGTGCCGATCACCACCGGGTCTTCCAGCTGTTGCTCAGCCATCGGCGCATTGAGGTTCTTGCTTTTGCGCAGGTCGACCATCGGCTCGACATAGCGCCCGCGAATCAGCTCAGGGTCAAGGATTTCCAGGTCCGCCGGCAGGGTGATCCCCTGCGCACGGGCCACCGCTTCGACTTCCTCGGGCTTGGCCAGCAGCACGCACCGTGCGATGCCGCGTGCCTGGCAGATCGCAGCCGCCTGCACCAGCAATGGCTCGGCGCCTTCGGGCAGGACAATGCGTTTGTTGGCCTGCTGCGCCCGCTGTATCAGTTGGTAGCGGAACACCGCAGGCGACAGGCGCAACTCACGCGGCGTACCGCAGCGCTGGTGCAGCCATGCAGCGTCGAGGTGGCTGGCGACAAAATCGGTGATGAATTCGGCGCGCTCACGGTCGTCCACCGGGATCTCGCGGTTGAGTGAGTTGAGCTGGTTGGCCGTGTCATACGAACCGGTGCTGACCGAGAGGATCGGCAGGCCCGCCTGCAGGGCGCCGCGGCACAAACCGAGGATGCGTGCATCGGGCTTGCTGTCGCTGGTCAGTAACAGGCCGGCCAGCGGCACGCCATTGATCGCGGCCAGGCTCACAGCAAGGATGATGTCGTCGCGGTCGCCCGGGGTCACCACCAGGGTGCCTGGGGTGAGCAGCGGCACGGTGTTGGCCACGGTGCGCGCACAGATGATGATCTTGTTCATGCGCCGTTGCTCGTAGTCACCGGCGTTGATCACCTGGGCGCCAAGCAGGTCAGCCACATCGCGGGTGCGTGGGGCGTTGAGTTCGGGTTGGTAGGGGATGCAGCCGAGCAGCTTGAAGTCGTTGCCGCGCAGCAGCGGCGAGTGCTCGCGCAGGCGCGCGGCGAACTCGGCCATGCTTTCGTCGGTGCGAACCTTGTTGAGGATCACCCCGAGCACTTTCGGGTCGCGCGGGCCGCCGAACAGTTGAGCCTGCAGCTCGACCCGCCCGGACAGTTCGCTGAGCACTTCGTTTTCCGGTGCCGACACCAGGATCACTTCGGCATCCAGGCTTTTGGCCAGGTGCAGGTTGACCCGCGCTGCGTAGCTGGCGTGACGGGTCGGCACCATGCCTTCGACCACCACCACGTCATTGCCCACGCAAGCCTGCTGGTAAAGGCGGATGATTTCTTCGAGCAGTTCGTCCAGCTGGCCATCGCCGAGCATGCGCTCGACCTGGGCAAGGCTCAGCGGCATTGGCGGTTTGATACCGTGGGTGCGTGCGACCAGTTCGCTGGAGCGTTCCGGGCCGGTATCCCCGGGGTGGGGCTGGGCGATCGGCTTGAAAAAGCCGACCTTGAGCCCGGCGCGTTCCAAAGTACGCACCAGGCCGAGGCTGATGGATGTCAGGCCGACACCAAAGTCGGTCGGCGCAATGAAAAATGTTTGCATGCGTGCTTCTCGGAATAAGCGTTGCAAGGAATCAACGGCCAAGGGTATCGCTATCAGCCGCTTGTGCACACCAGCCACAGGCGAAAGCCTGGCCAATTCGCAGCGCACGCTGGCGGGGGTCGAGCACCCACGGGCGCGCCTGCCACGGTGGCTGGTGGCGCAGGTGCTGGGTGTGGCCGCAGGACAGGTCGACCACCCAGTGGCCTTCGGTGTCCTGGTGAAAGCCCATGATCCGACTGATGGGTCTTCCCGCAGCCGCGCTGCGTTCGCAATCGGGCGATGCGTTGGTTACACTTGTGCGCTCTACATTCTTTTGCAAAAGGTCTTGCCCCATGCTGATCGCCGCCAACAAGGCAGTCTCCATCGACTATACCCTGACCAACGACGCCGGGGAGACCATCGACAGCTCCGCCGGTGGCGCGCCGCTGGTCTACCTGCACGGTCACGCCAACATCATCCCGGGCCTGGAAAAAGCCCTGGAAGGCAAACAGGCTGGCGACGAACTGAACGTCAGCATCGAGCCTGAAGAGGCCTACGGCGAGTACCTGGCCGAACTGGTCAGCACCCTGAACCGCAGCATGTTCGAGGGTGTCGACGAGCTGGAAGTGGGCATGCAGTTCCACGCTTCGGCACCGGACGGCCAGATGCAGATCGTCACCATCCGTGACCTGGACGGCGACGACGTGACTGTCGACGGCAACCACCCGCTGGCCGGCCAGCGTCTGACCTTCCAGGTCAAGGTCGTCAACGTGCGTGATGCCAGCGAAGAAGAAATCGCTCACCGTCACGTCCACGGCGAAGGTGGCCATCACCACTGATTTTCTGCGCTAAGCTCAGAAAGTCGCCAGGCGCTCGGACAAGCCGACAAACCTCCCGGGAGGTGCACGGCTTGGATGAGCGCCTTTTTAGTGGGCGCTGTTCGCCCCAGCGGCAACCGGGAACCTGAGAGGGGATTCAACATGAGTGCATTTCACGACCTGACGTTGAAGGCGCTGAACGGCCAGGACCTGCCCTTGGCACCATTCAAGGGCCAGGTAGTGCTGGTGGTCAATGTCGCCTCCAAGTGTGGCCTGACGCCGCAATACGCTTCGCTGGAAAAGCTGCAACAGCAGTTCAAGGGTAAAGGCTTCAACGTGCTTGGCCTGCCTTGCAACCAGTTCGCGGGCCAGGAGCCCGGCAGCGAGAAGGAAATCCAGGAGTTCTGCAGCCTAAACTATGGCGTGAGCTTCCCGCTGGGGGCAAAGCTTGAGGTCAACGGGCCGCAGCGCCATTCGCTGTACCGCCTGCTGGCGGGTGAGGGCGCCGAGTTTCCCGGCGATATCAGCTGGAACTTCGAGAAGTTTCTGGTGGGCAAGGACGGGCGGGTGCTGGCGCGCTTCGCGCCGCGTACAGCGCCGGATGATCCAACCGTGGTGCAAGCCATCGAGAAAGCGTTGGGCTGACTATCCCTGGGGCCGCTTCGCGCCCCCAGCGATACCGCAGAATCACCCCGATCAATAATGCTGGGCCACGCCTTCCACTGGCCCTAACCTCAGGCGTATTTCCTCATCCAGACGGAAGCGCCCAATGTCCACCAACCCTCTTTTCAAGCCTTTCACCCTCGGCGCGCTCGAGTTGCCGACCCGCGTCGTCATGGCGCCGATGACCCGTACCTTCTGCCCCGGCGGCGCACCCCATGATGGCATGGTCGAGTACTACCGCCGCCGCGCCGCCGCAGGTGTGGGCCTGATCATCACCGAAGGCACAACGGTCGAACACAAGGCCGCCAACGGCTATGCCAATGTCCCGCGTTTTCATGGGGAAGACGCCTTGGCCGGTTGGAAGCGCGTAGTCGATGCTGTCCATGCCGAAGGTGGGCGTATTGTCCCGCAGCTGTGGCATGTGGGCGCGGTACGCCGCCTGGGTACCGAACCGGACGCCGGAGTGCCGGGCTATGGGCCAAGCGAAAAGGTCAAGGATGGGCAGGTGCTGGTGCACGGCATGACACAGGGCGATATCCGTGAGGTGATCGCCGCGTTCGCCGCTGCAGCACGCGATGCCCAGGCCATTGGCATGGACGGCGTGGAGATCCATGGCGCCCACGGCTATCTGATCGACCAGTTCTTCTGGGCCGCCAGCAACCGTCGCGAAGATGAGTACGGCGGCGACCTGGCGGGCCGCTCGCGCTTTGCCATCGAGCTGATCCAGGCCGTGCGCGCCGCTGTGGGCCCTGACTTCCCGATCATCTTGCGCTTCTCGCAATGGAAGCAGCAGGACTACAACGCTCGCCTGGTTGAAACACCTGAGGCGCTGGCCGCTTTCCTTACGCCCCTGTCCGATGCGGGTGTGGATATCTTTCACTGCTCGACGCGACGGTTCTGGGAGCCGGAGTTCGAAGGCTCGGAGTTGAACCTCGCCGGTTGGACACGCAAGCTGACAGGCAAACCGACCATTACCGTGGGCAGCGTCGGGCTCGATGGCGAGTTCCTGCAGTTCATGGTCGATACCGACAAGGTGGCCAAGCCCGCCAGCCTCGAAGGCTTGCTGCGTCGCCTGGGTGATGAGGAATTTGACCTGGTGGCCGTAGGCCGGGCACTGCTGGTGGATGCCGAATGGGCGCAGAAGGTTCGCGAAGGCCGCGAAGCGCAGGTGCTGCCGTTCAGCCGCGAGGCGCTGTCGACCCTGGCTTGACCGCCAGAGCGGTGCCTGCAGGCTCGGTACCCGCAGGCGCTGCCAGGCACGCGCTGTACAGATGCGTCTCGAATTGCTCGACGATCGCCGGCCAGCCTTGGCGGCTGGCATGCTGGCGGGCATTGAGGCGAACCCGGCGCAGGGTTTCGCTTTCTTCGAGCAGCCAGCAGGCTGCATCGATGAACGCCGCCTGATCACCGGGCATGGCCAGCGCGCCACTGTGCCCGTGGCGGATATGCTGGGCGGCAGCGGCCTCATCATAGGCAACTACCGCCAGCCCCGAGGCCATGGCTTCGAGCACGACATTGCCAAAGGTTTCGGTCAGGCTGGGGAACAGGAACAGGTCGCCGCTGGCATAGTGTTCGGCCAGTGCTTCACCCCGCTGGGCGCCACAGAACACCGCATCGGGCAGCTGCTGTTCGAGAGCAGCACGCTGCGGGCCGTCGCCAACCACGACCAAGCGCAGCCGCGTGTGTGGATAAGTCTTCTTCAGGGCGTCCAGGCATGGCCGTAGCAGCCCCAGATTCTTTTCCGCCGCCAGGCGCCCGACGTGCAGTACGGCGATGTCTTCAGGGCCCAACCCCCAGGCGTCACGCAACGCCTGGCTGCGCCTGGCCGGGTTGAACAGGCAGGCATCGACACCACGGGCCATCAATGTAAGGCGTTCGAAGCCACGCCGCTCCAGTTCCAGCTTCTGGCTGGCGCTGGGCACCAAGGTGGTGGCCGTGCGTCGGTGGAACCAACGCAGGTAATGGGTGAGCAACCGCGCCAGCAGGCCAAGGCCATACCGGCCGCAATACTGCGGGAAATTGGTATGGAAACCACTGACCACGGCGATGCCCAGGCGCCGGGCCGCCCGTAACGCACTGAGCCCCAGCGGGCCTTCCGTGGCAATGTACAGCACATCCGGGCGCTGCCGGCGCCAGCGCCTCAACAGCTTGTGCATCGACACTTCGCCCCATTGCAGCCCCGGGTAGCCCGGCAGGCCCCAGCCGCGGCACAGCAAAAGGTCCTGATCGTCGCCTGCGGGCAATTCACCGGCCTGGCGTGGCCGCACGATCTCCACCTGGTGGCCACGCTGCCGCAAGCCATCGCCAAGTCGGCCGAGCGTATTTGCCACGCCGTTGATTTCGGGTGGGAAGGTTTCACTGACGAGGGTAATGCGTAGGGCAGGTGTGTTCATGAAAAAAGTTTCCGCTTGCTGCGTTGCGCTTATGTGACAGCCTTGTGACGTGCCGATGACGCCTGATTGCCGGCAGTTCCAGCGGGATGAATATTTCCTCGTGCAGCACTCAAGAGCCCTGCCAGGCAGCCGATGAAGATGCATTCGATCAGGTGACTCGCTCCGGGAGCGGTGATGTTCAACAGCAAGCTCAAAAAAGAAATCCAGCAACTGCGAGAGGAGCTTCATTCCATCGAGCAGATCAAGAACAGCCTGGACAGCGAAATGCTGGTGCTTCAGCTCGACCCCCAGGGGCGTATCGAACTGATCAACGGCAATTTCGAGAAAGAGATGCTTTACCGCAGCGAGCAGTTGATCGGGCGCAATATTGAAGACATCGTGCCGGAACATGTGAAGAAGCTCGATTTCTACCAACGCATGAAAAGCGCTATCAGCCGCGGCGAACACCTCAACGGTGCTTTCCGGTTGCTGCGTGGCAACGGCGAAGAAGCCTGGTTGCGCTCGATCCTGCAGCCGGTCAAGGGCAGTGACGGGCGCATCAGGCATTTTTCCATGCACTGCAGCGACCTGACCCGCACCATCGAGACCTCGCGCGAACATGAAAGCCTGATCAAGGCACTGATGCGCTCCACCGCGGTGATCGAATTCAACCTCGACGGTCAGGTGCTGACTGCCAATGACCGCTTTCTGCAAACGGTGGGCTACAGCCTGGAGCAGGTTCGCGGCAAGCACCACCGCATGTTCTGCGAGCCGGAAGAAGCCAGTTCGGCGGGCTATCAGGCGTTCTGGGACAAGCTGCGCCGCGGTGAATACGTGGCCGATCGGTTCAAACGGATCGACGCCCATGGGCGTACTGTATGGCTGGAGGCTTCCTACAACCCGATCATCGATGCCCATGATGTGCTGTACAAGGTGGTGAAGTTTGCCACCGTGATCACCGACCAGGTCAATCAGGAGCAGGCCGTGGCGCAGGCAGCCGACATTGCCTACAACACCTCGCTGGAAACCGACAACAGTGCGCACAAGGCTACCGATGTGGTGACCCAGACCGTCGAGGTGATGCGTGGGCTGGAAGGGTCGATGCAGGAAGCCGCAGAAGGCATCCAGGCGCTGGACAAACAGTCCAAGGTGATCGGCGCGATCATCAAGACCATCAGCGACATTGCCGGCCAGACCAACCTGCTGGCGCTCAACGCGGCCATCGAGGCCGCCCGGGCGGGTGAGCAGGGGCGCGGCTTTGCCGTGGTGGCAGACGAAGTGCGCCAGCTGGCTTCACGTACCAGCACCGCCACCGAAGAAATCGCCAAGGTGGTGCAGCAGAACGAGCAGTTGGCCCAGGCGGCGGTGGACATCATCGATACCAGCAAGCGCCAGGCCGAACAGGGGCTGGCGCTGGCGGCTGATACCGGCGGGGTGATCGTCGAGATTCAGGAAGGGGCGAAGAAAGTTGTGGATGCGGTCGGGCAGTTTTCCAGCCGGTTGGGGCAGTAAGGCCCAGGATTCGGCGGTGATGCACATGTTGCTGGGGCCGCGTTGCGGCCCTTTCGCGATACAAGGCCGCGCCTACGGCGGGCCGCGCATGCGGGCCGGGGATCAGTTGCGCTCGCGTACCCAGAACAGCGTGGCCCCTGCCACCGCAGCCGGCATCATCAGCACGTTCACCACCGGCACCATCAGCGCCAGGTAGGTGATGCCGCCAAAGCCCAGGCTCTGCCAGCGCTTCTGGCGCAGCCAGGCGAGCATGTCCTGCCAGCTCATCTTGTTGTTGTCCGCCGGGTAGTCGATGTACTGGATGGCCATCATCCACACACCGAAGATCAGCCATAGCGGCGCTGCGATCACGTTCACCACCGGGATGAACGAGAGGATGAACAGCGCGATGGCCCGTGGCAGAAAGTAGCCAAGCTTGCGCATTTCGCGGCCGAAGGTGCGTGGCACCATCGCCACCAGCTCGCCCCAGCTGAACGCCGGGAAGTTATCCTCGCCACGTACCACCACCTCGACCTTTTCGGCCAGAAAACCATTGAAAGGCGCGGCGATGATGTTGGCCACCAGGGTGAAGGTGAAAAACACCATCAATACCAGCAAGGCGACGAACAGCGGCCAGAGGATGTAGCTGAGGAAGCTCAGCCAGTCCGGCAGGGTAGGCATCAGGGCATCGAGCCAAAGGCCGAACTGGTGGCCGGCGAAGTAGATCATGCCGCCGAACAGCAGCAGGTTGATCGCCAACGGCAGCAGTACGAACAACCGCAGATTGGGGCTGAGCACCAGTTTCAGGCCTTCGCGCAGGTACTGGGGGCCAGAGAGGACAGGGGCTTGCATCGAGACGCTCCGCAGAGAAGGGAAAACGCGCTGACCTTACCGGCTTTGCCGCGCCGACGAAAGGCGGGCAGAGGATGGGAAACTGCCTGTAACAAAAGCACCACGGCCTTTTCCATAGGAGAAATTGACGTATAGAGGATGCCTATGAGGTGGATTGTCGAAGGATATTTCCTTAATCTCTGCCACCTCGCTACAGTGCGCTCAACTTTCAGGTTTCGGACCTGCGCGTTGTAGCCTTCCCCAAGTGCTGCGTGGGTCCTTTTTAATTTCAGCTGGCGCAGCCGGTATACCGATGCCGGCCCCTGAGGCCCGCTCGACAGGAGTTCGACATGTCTGAAGTACGTCATTCGCGCGTCATCATCCTCGGTTCCGGCCCTGCCGGTTACAGTGCCGCGGTGTACGCCGCCCGCGCCAACCTCAAGCCGCTGCTGATCACCGGCATGCAGGCCGGCGGTCAACTGACCACCACCACCGAAGTCGACAACTGGCCTGGCGACCCCCATGGCCTGACCGGCCCGGCGCTGATGCAGCGCATGCAGGAACACGCCGAGCGTTTCGAGACCGAGATCGTCTTCGACCACATCAACGCCGTCGACCTGGCCAACAAGCCCTTCACCCTGCAGGGTGACAGCGGCAAGTACACTTGCGATGCACTGATCATCGCCACCGGTGCCAGCGCGCGATACCTGGGCCTGCCCTCGGAAGAAACCTTCATGGGCAAGGGTGTGTCGGCCTGCGCTACCTGCGACGGCTTCTTCTACCGCAACAAGCCGGTGGCTGTGGTCGGCGGCGGCAACACTGCCGTTGAAGAGGCGCTGTACCTGGCCAATATCGCCAGCAAGGTAACCCTGGTGCACCGCCGCGAAACGTTCCGTGCCGAAAAGATCCTGGTCGACAAGCTCAACGCCCGTGTCGCCGAAGGCAAGATCGAGCTCAAGCTCAACGCTACCCTGGACGAAGTGCTGGGTGACAACATGGGTGTGACCGGTGCGCGCCTGAAGAACAACGATGGCAGCAGCGACGAAATCAAGGTCGACGGCGTGTTCATCGCCATCGGCCACACGCCGAACACCTCACTGTTCGAAGGCCAGCTCACCCTGAAGGACGGCTACCTGGTGGTCAACGGCGGCCGTGAAGGCAACGCTACCGCCACCAATGTCGAAGGCGTGTTTGCCGCAGGCGACGTGGCTGACCACGTTTACCGCCAGGCGATCACCTCTGCCGGTGCCGGCTGCATGGCTGCGCTGGACGTCGAGCGCTACCTGGACGGCCTGGCCAACGCCTCGTTCTGATCCGCAGCGCACAAAAAAACCGGCCATCTGGCCGGTTTTTTTGTGTCTTGGGTTTTGTGCAGGTTTCGCCCCCTTCAGAGGCTCAGGCGCATCGACAGGTCGACGGCCTTCACATCCTTGGTCATCGCACCAATGGAGATGTAGTCCACCCCAGTCTCGGCAATCACCCGCAGGGTGCTTTCGGTCACCCCGCCACTGGCCTCCAGCTTGGCTTTGCCAGCGGTAATGCGTACCGCTTCGCCCATTTCGTCCAGGCTCAGCTCGTCGAGCATGATGATGTCGGCACCGGCGCTCAACGCCTGGCGCAGTTCATCCAGGCTTTCCACCTCGATTTCCACCGGCTTGCCCGGAGCAATGCGGTGGGCTGCCGCTACTGCTTCGGGCACACCGCCGCTGGCGGCAATATGGTTTTCCTTGATCAGGAAGGCATCGAACAGGCCGATGCGATGGTTGTGGCAGCCGCCGCAGGTCACTGCATATTTTTGCGCCAGGCGCAGGCCGGGCAGGGTCTTGCGGGTGTCGAGCAGTTGCACCCGGGTACCTTCGACCAGGTCGGCAAGCGCACGGGCACGTGTGGCCACGCCCGACAACATCTGCAGGAAGTTAAGCGCACTGCGCTCGCCGCTGAGCAGTGAACGTGCCGGGCCTTCGAGGTGGAACAGCACCTGGTTGGCCGTGGCGCGGTCACCATCGGCCACCTGCCAGTGCACCGCCACACGCGGGTCGAGTTGACGGAACACGGCATCGACCCAGGCGGTGCCGGCAATCACGCAATCTTCGCGGGTGATGATGGTGGCCTTGGCCAGGCGCTCGGCCGGAATCAGCTGCGCGGTGATGTCGCCGCTGCCGATGTCCTCCAGCAGGGCGCGGCGCACGTTGGCTTCGATCTCGGCGGTCAGGTCGGCAAGGCGTAGGTTCGGCATGGTCGGCTCCACAAGCAAGTTGCCGGCGATTATAGGGCAGGGGGCCGCTGTTTACAGCCGCCTTGCACCTGACCTTTGGTCAGGCGGAGTGAGCATTTGGCAAAAAATACAGTCATTTACCGGCGAGTGAAGAGGTGCTGGCAGGTATCGGCATTTTTACCGATAATGGCGCCCAGTATTTGGCGTCATAGCTTTGACGATTTTTCACTTTTATCGAACACGTCGCCCAGCAAGGAGTTCGGGATGCATAAAGAAGGCAAGGTGGTGCCCCTGGCGGCCGCCATTGATCGGGGTGCGCGCACGCCCTTGCCTTGCCTGCCGATGCTGTTGCTGCAGGTGCGCGACAAGGCGGCCCTGCAATTGCGCCAGGGCTTGCAGGCTTTGTTCGACAACGCTGACGATACCCTCTTTGAAATGGCCGAGAAGGCTGCTGACCGTTTCGATCAGAACCTGTATTTCGAGGCCATGCGCGACTTGCGCCTCAAGCGCAAGAGCATCGAGCGCGGCTTTCTCGACAGGTTCTACGAGAGGTTCGCCCGCATAGGTGAGGCCGAGCCACTGGGCTTCGTGGCCATTACCGATCACCCGAAAAACAAGGCGCAACAGGAGCGGGCAGCGACCGTCGAGGGTATGGTTGCGCGCGTGCTGTCGCGCGACGCAATTGCCCTGGAGCAGTTGACCCTGCGTTTGCAGGCCCTGCTCGAATGTACGCTGGACCTGCAAAAAAGCCCCCTGGCGCCTGGCGCATTGTGTGGCTACTTCCTTGATGCCGGGCGTAACCTGGGTGTTGGCCTGCGGGTCAAACTGGTCCTGCTGAAGTTGTTCGAACGTTACGTGCTGCGTGATACCGACGTGCTCTATGGCGAAGCCAACCAGTTGCTGGCCGCTGCCGGCGTGCTGGCAGAGCTGCCGCCTGCGCCGCGCCGGCGTGCCGAGGACTGTCGCCTGAGCTCGCGGCGGACGCCGGCCAGCCTGGGGCCTGACGAGGCCATCGGCGCGGACAGTGCCGGCCAGGCTTTCTTCACCTCGGTGCAAGGGCTGCTGGCACCGGCCCGCGGCAGGATCGCGCCACGCTTGCAATCCATTGCCACAGCCCAGCCGATAAGCACCGCCGACCTGCTGCGCCTGCTCACGCATTTGCAGCACTATGTGCCGGCCACCTTCGACGAAGAAGATTTCGACCTTGGCCAGCAGCTCGAACAGTTGCTGTTGCGGGTCAGCGTGCGCAGTGGCACCCGCCGGCGTATTGCCACGGCCGACATAGACATGATCAACCTGGTCGGCCTGCTGTTCGACTACGTCCAGGCCGATGACAACATGCCGCACAGCCTGCGGGCGCTGATTGCCCGCCTGCACATCCCACTGCTCAAGGTGGCATTGCTCGACAAAGGGCTGTTCAGCCGCGCCAGCCACCCTGCTCGGCGCTTGCTCAATGAGATCGCTGCCGCGTCGATCGGCTGGGAAACCGGTAGCGAAGGCCTGCGTGACAGCCTGCACCTGCGTGTAGGGCGCATCGTCCAGCGTCTGCTCAATGACTTCACCGAGGACTCGGCCCTGTTCGCCGAACTGCTGGAGGACTTCATGGCCTTCAGCCAGGATGAACGGCGGCGCAACGAACTGCTCGAACAACGCACCCGCGATGCCGAAGAAGGGCGTGCGCGCGCCGTGCAGGCTCGCCAGCAGGTGCAACAGGTACTCAACCAGCGCTTGCGCGGTCGGGTGCTGCCTCAAGCAGTCGTGCAGATGCTGGTGCAAGCCTGGAGCCAGGTGCTGCTGCTGGCATGGCTCAAACAGGGTGAGGGCTCCGCGGCGTGGATCAACGCCCTAGCGACCATGGACACATTGCTTGCCAGCATCATTCCCCGGCGTGATCCGCAGGCCCTGCTGCAGCAAGTGCCCGGCCTGCTCAAGGCATTGCGTGAGGGTTTGGCCGGCGTGGCGCTGGACTCGCAGGCGACCCGCGACTTTTTCCAGCAACTCGAGCAACTGCACCTGCGTGCCTGTGCGGGGGCCGAACTGCCGCTAACCCCAGACGGTCAGGCTCTGGCCGAAGTGCTGGTGGCTGAGGACATCGTGCTGGCCATGGCCGAAGAGCCCGCTTGTGCGCCGCTGCACCCGCACGACGAGCAAGCCGCACAACTGCGTGCGGTACAGCGCCTGCGCATCGGCGCCTGGATAGAAGTGCTCGACGATGACGAGCCGTTGCGCTGCAAACTGGTGGCGCGTATCGACAGCAGTGACCGCCTGGTATTCGCCAACCGCACCGGGATGAAGGTCCGCGAGTGGAACATGCTGGGCCTCGCCCAAGCACTGCGCCTTGGTGAGGTGCGGCTGCTGGACGATGGCCTGCTTTTCGAGCGGGCGCTGGAGACCGTGCTGGAAAGCTTGCGCCAGCAGCAGGTTCATTGACCTGCTACTGCAGATTCACATGCAAAGCGCGATACTGGCAGGGCATACTGCGCCTCTGTACCCAGCGTTCTTCAGGAACTGCCCCATGCAATTGGACCGTGCCACCGGCTGGTTCCACGGAAACGGAATCACCCACTGCCCTTCGCCGAACTTCAACGCGCGACCCGAGGGCGAATCGATTTCCCTGCTGGTGATCCACAACATCAGCCTGCCGCCGGCCTGCTTCGGCAGCGGCAAAGTCCAACAGTTCTTCCAGAACCGCCTGGACCCCAGCGAACATCCCTACTTTGCCAGCATCAGCCACCTGACCGTATCGGCGCACCTGTTCGTGGAGCGCGACGGTGCGGTGACCCAGTTCGTGTCGTTGCTGGACCGTGCCTGGCATGCCGGCGTGTCATGTTTTGACGGGCGAGAAGGCTGTAACGACTTTTCCATCGGTATCGAGCTGGAAGGGACCGACGACCTGCCGTACAGCGATGCCCAGTACCGTGTGCTGGAGCAACTCACCCGGCAGATTCAGGCGGCCTGGCCGGTTATCGACCTGGGCCGGATCCAGGGCCATAGCGATATTGCCCCGCAGCGCAAGACCGACCCTGGCCCGGCATTCGACTGGCAGCGTTACCGCGCAGCCGTGCAGCACAACGAGGACAAGGCATGAGTTTTCTGGTGTTGATACTGGCGTTGTGGGTCGAGAAGTTCTCCGCCCTGCGCCATCAGGTACAGCGCGATGGCTTCTTCCTGGGCGAGCTGGTGCGCCTGGAGCGCAGCGGGAAGGTGCACCCTTGGTGGAGCCTGGCCATCCTGGTGCTTGCACCCGTGGCGGTGCTGGTGTTGCTGCTGCACGTGCTCGACCCGGTGGCCTATGGTTTGCTGGCCCTGCCGGTGCACCTGCTGGTGCTGATCTACAGCCTCGGCCGTGGCGATGCCAAGGCCGCCCTTGGGCCGTTTCGCGATGCCTGGCGGCGCGGCGACGACCAGGCCGCGCTGCATGTGGCCGAGCGCGACCTGGGCCTGGTGGCTGATGAACCCCAGGCTTTGCTGGTGCGCGTGCAAGGCTACCTGTTGTGGCAGGCCTATCAGAGTTTCTTCGCCGTGATCTTCTGGTACTTCGTGCTCGGCCCCGGGGCGGCGCTGGCCTATCGCCTGCTGGCGCTGACAGGCGATAACAGTTGCCAACCGGCGCTCAAGGCCCGGGCCGAGCAGCTGCGGCACATCATGGACTGGCTTGCGGTACGCGTGTTGGCCCTGAGTTTCGCCCTCGTCGGCAATTTCGTCGCAGTGACCCGCGTGATGCTGCACGAACTGCTCAACTGGCACATCAGCGCCGGGCACCTGGTGGCCAGGGTCGGGCGGGTTGCCGATGACATTCCCGAACAAGAGGACAGCCAGCGCGGTCTGGCTCGGCTCGATAGCCTGTGGGAGCTGCTGCTGCGCTGTGCGGTGCTGTGGTATGCGGGCTTTGCGCTGTGGACGGTGCTGGTCTGAGCGCCGGTTAACCTTAAGTTACAAACCTCCGGTTCGATCTGCGCTATACAGGTGGCCTAGTGCTACCCCTCGCAGAACAACAAGAATCCAAGGAGGTGCCCCGTGAAGCGTCTGCTCTACCCGGCAATCGCACTGATGAACCGGCTGAGCTTCGGCCAGAAGTTCAGCCTCATCAGCGCCCTGTTCTTCCTGCCCATGCTCGCCACCAGCAGCTACCTGGTGCGCGACGCCTATCAGCAGTTTCAGGCAACCCGTGCCCAATTGCAGGGTATTACCCCGCTTAGCGGCAGCTTGGCATTGCGCACCGACCTGGAAGCCCTCGGCAACCTCATGCAGATCAATGCCGTGCTCGGGCAGTCGGGCCAGGCCGGCGACCTGGAGTCACGCATCGCTGCGTTGCAGGACAAGGTCCAGGCACAGGTGCAGGCCCTGCATGGCCATGAGTCGGTTCCCCAGGCCAAGCTGGACGAGCTGGCTGGCGCTTTTGCCAGCGCCCAGGCCGAAACGTCCTTGCAGGCCAAGGTCGCCCTGTTCGACAAGCTGCTGGCTCAAGCACAGGTGCTGAGCAAACTGGTGGCCAGCCAGTCCGGCCTGAGCCAGGACAGCCAGGTTTCGGTGCGCCAGTTGAGCGAACTGCTCGGCACTGCCACCGCCCAGGTGACCCTGGCCTTGGGCGAGGGCAGGACGATGGGTGCCATCGCGCTTGGCCGAGGGTTCATCGACTCATCCGGTAGCGTCCGCTTCGAAGACCTGCTGCAACGCCTGGAGCGTTTGGCGGCGGACTATGGCATGCGGGTGGATGAAGCCCTGGCCAGTGACCCCGGCGTCCCTGCCGACATGATCGCCGCGGCACAGGCCAGCAAGCTTTCCGTCAAGCAAGCCGCCGCGTTGTTCGAGGAGCGTGTGGTGGTCGCTGAAACCCTTGATGCGCCCTGGCCCGCCTTCTATCGACAGGTGAGTGAGCTGATGGCTCACACCTACCAACTGAACGAACAAGTCCTTGGGCATCTGCACCTGCAGTTGCAGGAGCGTCTTGGCCAGCAGCGCCTGCGCATGGTCGCCTTGGGGGCCGTACTGGCGGGCGTTTTCGCGCTGATCCTTTACCTCTACGGGGGCTTCTATGTATCGATCCGCACGACCCTGCGCAAGCTGGGCGGCGCGATGGACAAGGTGGCGGCCGGTGACATGACGGTCAGTTTCAAGGCCAACAGCCGCGACGAACTGGGCGAACTGGCCCAGGGTTTCAGCGAAACCGTGCGCCGTATCCGTTGCCTGATCGAGCAGGTCGGCCACACCGTTGTGGCGGTCGAAGCGCAGGCCGGGCAGGTACTGGCGGTATCGGCACGCAGCAGCCAGTCAGTCAGCGGCCAGCGTGAACAGATCGAGCAGGTCGCCACGGCGATGAACCAGATGAGCGCCACTGCGCAGGAAGTGGCGCGCAGCGCTGCATTGGCCGCCGATGGTGCGCAGCAGGTCAACCACGAAAGTGCCAATGGCCGCACGTTGGTGCAAGAGCAGCAGGGCAGCATTGGCCGGCTGGCAGCCGAAATCGACCAGACGGTGCTGGCGATCAATCAGCTGGCGGACGACAGCCAGGCGATCAGCCAAGTCCTGGAGGTGATCCGCAGTATCGCCGAGCAGACCAACCTGCTGGCACTCAACGCTGCAATCGAGGCAGCTCGGGCCGGTGAGCAAGGCCGGGGGTTTGCCGTGGTCGCTGATGAAGTGCGTACCTTGGCCAAGCGCACCCAGGATTCCACCGCGCAGATAGCGCAGATGATCCAGCGTTTGCAGGACGGTGTCGGGGCAGCGGTTCGCGCCATGGGCAGTAGCCATCAGATGGCGGCGGGCACGGTCGAGGAGGCACGCCAGGTGCAGCAGGCGCTGGGCAACATCCTTGGCGCGGTTGGCGGCATTGTCGAGCAGAACCAGCAGATAGCGGCGGCGGTAGAGCAGCAGACGGCGGTGGCCCATGACATCGACCAGAACATCGTGGCGATCAATCAGGCGGCACAGGACACCTCGGTGGGGGCTTGCCAGGCCGAGGATGCCAGCCGGGCATTGTCGGAGCAGGTGGTAGAGTTGAAACGGTTGATCGGGGCGTTCAGGGTTTAGCCAGTACTACCAGCCAAACAGCTCACAGGCGTTCTTGCTGCTGGCCTCGGCCAACACGTGCACATCAATGCCCATTACCTCAGCCAATGCCCCGGCAATCTCCGGTAGATGCTCCGGGCTGTTTCGCTCACCGGCAAACATCGCCGGCGCCATGTCCGGGGCGTCGGTTTCCAGCACGATGCTTTCCAGCGGCAGGCGCGGCAGGGTCTTGCGCAAGCGCACTGCCTGCGGCCAGGTCCCGGCACCACCCAGCCCGAGCCGGAAACCGAGCTTGATGTACTCGCGCGCCTCTTCATAACTGCCCGCGAACGCGTGGATGATCCCGGCCCGCGCCGGCTTGTAGCGCTTGAGTGTGGCAATCACCTGGGCATGGCTGCGGCGCACGTGGAGCAGGGCGGGCAGTTCGAAGTCACAGGCCATCTGCAGTTGTGCTTCGAACAGCGCTTGCTGGCGTGCCTTGTCCAGGGTTTCGACGTAGTAGTCCAGGCCAAACTCGCCCACGGCGCACAGCCGCGGATCGCCCTGCAGGCGTTCAAGCCATTGGCGCAACTGCACCAGGTGCTCGGGGCGGTGCTGCTCCAGGTAGATCGGATGCAGCCCAAGCGCTGCGCGCACGCGCTCATCGCTGCAGGCCAGGTCCCACACCCGCTGGAAATTGGCCTGATAAACCCCCAGCACTACCATGCGCTCCACCCCACGCCCTGCCGCGTCAGCCAGCAGGCGCGTGCGGTCGGCATCGAAGTCGGGGAAGTCCAGGTGGGTGTGAGTGTCGATCAGGCGCATGTTCAGGCCACAGTAATACGTTGCTTGAAGGTTCGACCGATGGCATGCACGCCGGGTTCGTAGCGTTTGTCCTCGATGGCCGCCAAGGCAAGTTCCAGGGCGGTGGCGGCGATCAGGCCATGTTGCTGGGCCATGGCGTTGACCGGCAGCGGCAGAAAATCGAGCAACTGGTTGTCACCGAAGGTGCCCAGGTGCAGCAGGCGCGAATCGGCCGGGCGCGCCTGCAGGGTGTCGAACACGCCTTGCAGCAGCACGTAGGACGTCGTGACCAAGGCATCCGGCAGGCCGCCCAGCTCGTCGATCAACTGCTGCATCAAGCGCTGGCCGCATTCGCGGCTGAATGCCTCGCCTTGATAACGGCGCACGTCCCCGGCAAAACCCTGCATGGCTTCGTCGAAGCCGCCTGCGCGGGCCTGGCTGACCGACAGCTCCGGGCGCGCACCGATCAGTGCGATGCTGCGCGGTGCCGTGGCCAGCAGGCTATCGGCCAACTGGCGGCTGGCATCGCGATCATCGCTGATGACCGAACAAAAGTGTGCCGGGTTCAGGCGCCGGTCGATGGCGATAACCGGCAGGCCCTTGTCCTGCAGTTCGCGGTAGCTGTCATCTTCGGGGGGCAGGCAACTGGCGACGAACAGGGCATCGCAACGCCGGGCCCGGAACAGCTGCTGCAGTTGGCGCTCACTGTCGGGCCTGTCATCGCTGCTGGCGATCAGCAGTTGATAGCCACGGGCGCGGGCGCCTTGCTCCAGCTGCTTGGCAATGCGCGCGTAGCTGGGGTTTTCCAGGTCCGGCAGAATGAAGCCCAAGGTGCGGGTATGCCGGCTGCGCAGGCCCGCAGCCTGGGGGTTGGGCGTGAAGCCGTGGGCCTCGACCACCGCACGCACCCGCTCGACGGTGCTGTTGCTGATGCGCTGCTGTTCGGCCTTGCCATTGATGACGTAGCTGGCAGTGGTCACGGACACACCAGCCAGACGGGCGATATCGCTGAGTTTCACCGAATTTTCCTTGTTATTACCGGGGCGGGCTGTACAACCAGACCGGGCAGTTTGACCCGGGCCGGCCACCACGCGCAGACGACCATTGTCGCAATTGTCCGACAGGATGGGGCTTTTTCCCCGGAAGATTATCGAGTAACGTGGCCGCTTGGTCAGATTAAACGTTTCAGCTATTAATTTTTCTGCCTTCCCTGCCGCTCGTGCAAGGCCGTTGACTGGCTGAATACGTGAATTTCACAACAATACCTCAGTACCCGGTGCAAAAGTGCGCGCAGGGGCTGCAAAAGGAGAAGGTCATGCTCGAGCTCGCCAAAGAGCAGATAGCCATGGGCCAGACGGCCGTCGACAAAGGCCAGGCTCTGCGCCTGCTGGCGGATCGACTGGTCGCTGACGGCCTGGTCGCCGAAGGGTACCTGCAGGGCCTGCAGGCGCGCGAAGCGCAAGGTTCTACATTCCTCGGCCAAGGCATCGCCATCCCCCACGGCACGCCGCAGACCCGCGACCTGGTGTATGCCACTGGCGTGCGTTTGCTGCAGTTTCCTGAAGGCGTGGACTGGGGGGACGGCCAGATCGTCTACCTGGCCATCGGCATTGCCGCACGCTCCGACGAGCACTTGCGTTTGCTGCAGTTGCTGACCCGTGCCCTGGGCGAGACCGACCTGGCCGAAGCCCTGCGCCGTGCCAGTTCCGCCGAAGCGCTGCTCAAGCTGCTGCAGGGCGCACCCCAGGCGCTGGCGCTGGATGCGCAACTGGTCAGCTTGAACCTGCCCGCCGAAGACTTCGACGAGTTGGCCTGGCGCGGTGCCCGCCTGTTGCAGCGTGCCGGGTGTGTCGACAATGGTTTTGCCGCGGTGCTGCAGCAGGCCGAGCCCTTGCCCCTGGGCGAGGGGCTCTGGTGGCTGCACAGCGAGCGGCAGGTACGTCAGCCAGGCTTGGCCTTCGTCACCCCGCAGCAGCCGCTGCGCTACCGCGACCAGCCACTCAATGGCCTGTTTTGCCTGGCCAGCCTCGGCGCTGCCCACCAGGCGCTGCTCGAGCGCCTGTGCGAGGTACTGATCGAGGGGCGCGGGCAAACGCTTTACCAGGCCACCAGCAGCCGCGCGGTACTTGAGGTGCTGGTTGGTGAGACCGCTCCCGACTGGCCCAGCGCTCGTTTCGTGCTGGCCAACCCACATGGCCTGCACGCCCGCCCGGCAAAAATCCTGGCGCAGTTGGCCAAGGGTTTTGAGGGCGAAATCCGCCTGCGTGTGCTGGACAGCGCGCAACCTGCGGTTTCGGTCAAGAGCCTGAGCAAGCTGCTCAGCCTTGGCGCACGCCGTGGCCAGGAACTGGAGCTGCTGGCCGAGCCGTCCATTGCCGGTGATGCCTTGCCGGTACTGCTGGCGGCAATCGAGCAGGGCTTGGGTGAGGACGTTGAGCCATTGCCGAAAACTGCGGCTGCGGTGAACCCAGCGCCCGTCGAGGTGTTGCAGGCGCCGGCTGCCGGTAGCCGTATCCAGGCCGTGGCTGCGGCCCCCGGCATTGCCAGTGGGCCCGCCCATGTCTGCGTCGAGCGTGACATCGATTATCCGCTGCGTGGCGAATCGCCAGCGCAGGAGCGGGTCAAGCTGCGCCGGGCACTGGAGACGGTGAACGCCGAGCTGCAGGCCCTGGTGCAGCGCAGCGACAAGGCCGTCGGCGAGATCTTCGTCACCCATCAGGAAATGCTCGCCGACCCTGCACTGGCCGACGATGTCGAACTGCGTCTGGCCCAGGGTGAAAGCGCCGCCGCCGCGTGGATGGCCGTGATCGAAGCGGCGGCTTGCCAACAAGAGGCGCTGCATGATGCGCTGCTCGCCGAGCGTGCCGCCGACCTGCGCGACATTGGCCGCCGGGTGCTGGCGCAGTTGTGCGGTGTGCAGACGCAGGCCGAGCCTGAGCAACCTTACGTGCTGGTGATGGGCGAAGTCGGCCCTTCTGATGTGGCCCGCCTGGACCCGGCGCGGGTTGCCGGTATCGTCACCGCCCATGGCGGCGCAACCGCTCACAGCGCGATCGTTGCGCGGGCCTTGGGCATCCCGGCGGTGGTCGGCGCGGGGGCGGCGATTCTGCTGCTTGAACCAGGTACGCCGCTGTTGCTCGATGGCCAGCGCGGTGTAGTCAGCGTCGCCCCGCCAGCCGATGAGTTGCAACGTGCGCTGGCCGAGCGTGACCTGCGCGAGCAGCGCCTGCAAGCAGCCTGGGCCAACCGTCATGAGCCAGCGGTAACCCGCGATGGCCATGCCGTCGAAGTATTCGCCAACATCGGCCAGAGCGGCGGCATCGACAAGGTGGTGGAGCAGGGCGCCGAAGGTATCGGCCTGCTGCGCACCGAGCTGATCTTCATGGCCCACTCGCAGGCGCCGGATGTCGCCACCCAGGAAGCCGAATACCGCCGTGTGCTCGATGGGCTGGGCGGGCGGCCCCTGGTAGTGCGCACCCTCGATGTGGGCGGGGACAAACCGTTGCCCTACTGGCCGATCGCTGCCGAGGAAAACCCCTTCCTCGGTGTGCGGGGCGTGCGCCTGACCTTGCAGCGCCCGCAGATCATGGAAGACCAGCTCCGGGCCCTGCTGCGCGCCGCGGATCAGCGCCCGTTGCGCATCATGTTCCCGATGGTCGGCCAGGTGCATGAGTGGCGGGAGGCGAGGGCGATGGTCGAGCGCCTGCGCGAGGAAATTCCGGTAGCCGACCTGCAACTGGGCATCATGGTCGAAGTGCCGTCCGCCGCTTTGCTGGCGCCACAATTGGCCCGCGAAGTGGACTTTTTCAGTATCGGCACCAACGACCTGACCCAGTACACCTTGGCCATCGACCGTGGCCACCCCAGCCTGTCGGCCCAGGCCGACGGCCTGCACCCGGCCGTGCTGAGCCTGATCGACATGACCGTGCGCGCTGCCCATGCCGAGGGTAAGTGGGTAGGGGTGTGCGGTGAACTGGCCGCCGACCCGCAGGCGGTGGCGGTGTTGCTGGGCCTGGACGTGGACGAACTGAGCGTGGCCGCCCGCAGCGTTGCCGAAGTCAAGGCCCTGGTTCGCCAGGCCGATCATCAGACGGCCCGCGCCCTGGCGCGCGAGGCCCTGCAACAAGACAGCGCCGCAGCGGTTCGCGCGCTGGTGGAGCGTTACTGAATGGCCAAGATCCTTACCCTGACCCTGAACCCGGCGCTGGACATCACCATCAGCCTCGACGCCCTGCGCCCCGGGCACGTCAACCGTGCCCAGGACCAGCACAGCCATGCCGCCGGCAAAGGGCTGAACGTGGCCCAGGTACTGGCCGACCTGGGGCACAGCGTGACCGTCGGTGGTTTCCTTGGCCAGGGCAACCTGCAACCGTTCGAGGCGTTGATCGAATGGCGCGGCTTTGCCGATTGCTTCGTGCGTGTACCGGGTGAGACGCGCAGCAACCTCAAACTGGTCGAGGCTGATGGCCGGGTGACCGACATCAATGGCCAAGGCCCCCAGGTCGATGAGGCCGCATGTGAGGCCCTGATGCGCCTGCTTGAACAGGTCGCCCCCGGGCATGACGCCGTGGTGGTGGCTGGGAGCCTGCCACGCGGTATCAGCCCGGACTGGTTCGCCCGGTTGCTCGAACAGCTCAAGGGCCAAGGCCTGAAGGTTGCCCTGGACAGCAGCGGTGCGGCCCTGCGCGCAGGCCTGCAGAGCGCCCCCTGGCTGGTCAAGCCGAACACCGAAGAGCTGGGCGAAGTGCTTGGCCTTGACGTGCACAGCGCCGCCGAACAGCAGGCTGCCGCCCAGCGACTGCTGGCCACGGGTATCGAGCACGTGGTGGTGTCGGCGGGGGAGCAGGGCGTCAGCTGGTTTACAGCTGGCCACGCGCTGCACGCCCAGCCACCGCAGGTGCAGGTTGCCAGCACGGTGGGCGCGGGCGACTCGCTGGTGGCGGGCATGGTTCACGGCCTGCTGCTGGCTGAAGCGCCTGCGCAGACCCTGCGCCGCGCCACAGCCATCGCCGCCCAGGCCGTGACCCAGGTCGGTTTCGGTATCCGTGACCGCGAGCAACTGGCGCGCCTGGAGGCCGCCGTGCAACTGACAAAACAACAAGAGGCTCGCCGATGAACATTGCCATTGTCACCGCCTGCCCCAACGGCCAGGTGTCCAGCGTGCTGAGCGCGCGCCTGCTGGCCGCTGCCGCCCAGCGCCGCGGCTGGAAAACCTGCGTGGAAGTGCAGGATGCCGAGCATCCCGACCGCCAGCTGAGCGCCGCGCAGATCGCTGATGCCGACTGGGTGCTGGTTGTCAGCACTGGGCCGGTTGACCTGGCCCGCTTCGCGGGCAAGCGTTTGTTCCAGAGCACACCGGCGCAAGCGCTGGCCGACCGTGAAGGTTTCCTCGACGAGGCGGCCGCAAATGCCCAGGTACAGGCCGATACTCATCAAGCCGAACAGCCCCTGGCCACTGCTGCGGCCAAGCTCGTCGCGGTAACCGCCTGCCCGACTGGCGTGGCGCACACGTTCATGGCAGCCGAAGCGTTGCAGCAGGCCGCGCAACAGCTTGGCTATCAACTGACGGTAGAAACCCAAGGCTCGGTCGGCGCGCGCAACCCGCTGTCGGCCCAGGCCATCGCCGAAGCCGACGTGGTGCTGCTGGCCGCCGATATCGAAGTGCCCACGGCCCGTTTTGCCGGCAAACGGATCTACCGTTGCGGTACCGGCATCGCCCTCAAGCAAGCCCGCGCCACGCTGGACAAGGCCCTGGCCGAGGCCAAGGTGGAAAGCGCAGGTGACGCTGCAGCCGCTTCAAGTGCCGGCAAGGCCGAGAAAACCGGTGTTTATAAACACTTGCTGACCGGTGTTTCTTTCATGCTGCCGATGGTGGTGGCAGGCGGCTTGCTGATCGCCCTGTCGTTCGTCTTCGGCATCGAAGCCTACAAAGAACCGGGCACCCTGCCGGCTGCATTGATGCAGATCGGCGGCGAGGCCGCATTCAAGCTGATGGTGCCGTTGCTGGCGGGGTATATCGCCTGGTCCATCGCCGACCGCCCGGGCCTGGCGCCCGGCATGATCGGCGGCCTGCTGGCCAGCACCCTGGGGGCCGGTTTCATCGGCGGTATCGTCGCCGGCTTCCTCGCCGGTTACAGCGCCAAAGCCATCGCGCGCTGGGCACGCCTGCCGAGCAGCCTCGATGCGCTCAAACCGATCCTGATCATTCCGCTGCTGGCGAGCCTGTTCACAGGCCTGGTGATGATCTACGTGGTCGGCCAACCGGTGGCCGCCATGCTCGAAGGCCTGACGCAGTTTCTCGACAGCATGGGCACCACCAACGCCATCCTCCTCGGGCTGCTGCTCGGCGGCATGATGTGCATCGACCTGGGCGGGCCGATCAACAAGGCGGCCTATGCCTTTTCGGTAGGGCTGCTGGCATCCTCGAGCTACGCGCCGATGGCGGCGACCATGGCAGCCGGCATGGTACCGCCGATCGGCCTCGGTATCGCCACGTTCCTGGCCCGGCGCAAGTTCGCCCAGAGCGAGCGCGAGGCCGGCAAGGCCGCTCTGGTGCTGGGTTTGTGCTTCATTTCCGAAGGCGCCATCCCGTTCGCCGCCAAAGACCCGCTGCGGGTCATCCCGGCAAGTATCGCCGGCGGCGCATTGACCGGCGCGCTGTCGATGTATTTCGGTTGCAAGCTGATGGCGCCCCATGGCGGGCTGTTCGTGCTGCTGATTCCCAATGCGATCAACCATGCGCTGCTGTACCTGCTGGCCATTGTCGCGGGTAGCCTGCTGACGGCGGTGGTGTATGCGCTGATCAAGAAGAGCGAGCGGGTGGAAATGGTCGTGGCGCCGGCCAAGGGCTAGGGCGTTCGATCATCACCGGCCTCATCGCTGGCAATTCGGCTCCCCAGGTACCCCACGGCTCTCAAGGCCATGGGTGTACCTGTGGAAGCCGGCTTGCCGGCGATAGTCCGCAACAGGCTCAGCGCCGATGCTTTTGCCGCAACGGCACCAGCAAATCCCCCAGGCCGTTGTGATCGACCTCGTGCATCAACGCCAGCAACCCACCCAGCTCACCCGCCGGAAACCCCTTGCGCGCAAACCATGCCAGGTAGTCACCCGGCAGGTCGGCGATGATCCGGCCTTGGTATTTGCCGAAGGGCATGGTGCGGATTACCAGCAGTTCAAGGGTTTCCGGTTTCATCGGCAGTGCCTGGCAGTGGAAGTGCGCCGACCATACTGCAATCTGCACGAGCGCCCAAGCGGCAATCATGCATAACGCCGTTTTCCAGCGAGGCGTTATTTTTTTAACCTATTGTTTTTAAAGTAATTTTATTCAATGGAAAGCTTGGCACGAAGGCTGCTCCTGTTTACATGACTATTACCTGCCAAGGAGTTTTAGCCATGAGCGACCTCAACAAAGATGTAATCGACGTGCTCAACAACCTGATCGAGTACAGCAAGGACGGCGAGAAAGGGTTCAAGGAGTCGGCCGATGATGTGAAAAACCCGGAGCTCAAAGCGTTCTTCGTCCAGCGCGCTGGCGAATGCGCCAATGCAGCAGGCGAACTGCAGAGTGAAGTGCGCCGCCTGGGTGGCGACCCGGAAACCTCCACCAGCGTCAGCGGCGACCTGCACCGCGGCTGGGTAAACCTCAAGTCGATGGTTACCGGTAAGGATGAAGAGGCCGTGCTCAACGAAGTAGAGCGCGGTGAAGACCATGCCCTCAAAGCCTACAAGGAAGCGCGTGAGAAGCTGGTCAAGCTGGGCCGCTCCGTCAGTGATTCGAGCTATATGCTCGTGGAAAAGCAACTGCAGGGCGTACAGCGTAACCACGACCAGGTGAAGGCACTGCGCAACGCCGCACGCGCCCGCTCCTAATCCGCAGGGCCCTCTACCCGGTTTCGGCCTTTGGCCTTGGCCCGGTAGAGCGCCTCATCCGCGGCACCCAGCATGGTCGCGAGGTCTTGTTGGGTGCCGGGGGTGTGTACGCTGATGCCGATGCTCACCGTCACCGCGTGTACATCATCGGCAAAAGGTGCCAACGCCTCGACATGCGACCGGATCCTCTCTGCCAGCAAACGGGCACCGGCCAGTTCGGTTTCCGGCAACACCACCTGAAACTCCTCCCCCCCATACCGCGCCGCCAGGTCTGCCGGGCGTCGTATGCACTGCTCGATCGTCTTGGCCACTTCACGTAACGCGTGATCGCCTCCTGCGTGACCATGGCGTTGGTTGAATGCCTTGAAGTGATCCACATCCACCATCAGCACGGCCAACGGCTTACGGTTGCGCTGGGCGCGCGCCCACTCCTGGCGCAACACCTGATCCAGCCGGCGACGGTTGGCCAGCCCCGTCAGGCTATCCGTTGCTGCCAGTGTGGCCAGACCCTCTTCGGCCTCATGCCTGCGGCGCAATTCGCGGCCCAGCAGCAGGGTGAGCCAGAGAATACCGATGCACAGCACGCCTGTGGCGATACTGACCACCAGCGCCGTGCGGCGCCATGACTGGAACACCTCATCGGCAGAATGCACCACCAGTATGATCAACGGCAGGTCGGCGACCCGGGCGAAGGTGTACATGCGCTGGGTGCCATAGAGGCTGGAGCGGGCTGTAAAGCTGCCGCTGCGCTCGCCCAGGATGCGTTTGAAGTTGGGGCGGTCGGCAACGCTGGTGCCGACCAACGGGTCCTGATCGCGGCGCGGCTGGCGGGCGAGCAACTGGCCGTCGACGTTGAGCAGGTTGATGCTGCTTTCATGGCCGATATCAAGGCGCTGGAACAGTTCACTGAAATAGGAGAGGCGCAGGGCCCCGGCGGCTACCCCGGCAAAGCTGCCATCGGCTGCGGAGATGCGCCGGCTGAAACTGATGCACCAGTCGAGGTCGCCGAGCCGTGCCTTGAACGGCGGGCTGATCAACAAGCCCAGGCCAGGGTCGCGGCGATGGGCCCGGAAGTCGAAGGTGTCGGCGAAATTGGCCTGGCGCGGGGTGACGCTGGTGGAGTCGCCCACGACGTCGCCATTGGCATCGAGCCAGAGAATATCGCCGCGCACCGGGGCCGCGAACGTCTGGTTGAAAAGGATCTGCTGGCGCAGGTTGGGGGCGACCTGCAGCAGTTCGGGATGCTGCACGGCCCAGATCAGCCCGCGCAGGGATTGGTCGTAAAGTTCGACGTTGCGCAGGATGTCGCTTTCGATCAGCTGGACGATATTGCTGGAGGAGCGGATGGCCGATTGCTCGACACTCTCGCGCTCGCGCCCCAACAGATAACTGACGATGCCCACGATAGCGAGCACGGCGATGCAACTGCCCAGATTGAGGATCAGCTCGGGGTGCGACCTGTAGAGTGCGAGACGCGGTAATCGAGTGGGCATGCGCGCTACTGCTGAGGCAGGGCCGGTTGCGGCGGGCGGTATTCTATGGAAGTGATGATTGTCGGACAAGATTTGTCCGACGGAATCATGCATTGGGCTGCTGTGCAGCCCATTGCCGGCAAGCCAGCGCCTACCGGTCTGCACACACCGTGTGGCGCTGACTTGCGGTCCCAGGTCAGAACACGTTCAACGGATAGTCGACGATCACCCGCAATTCGTCGTTATCGCTGTTGTTGTCGATCGACGCATACCCCTGGCTGCCGCGGTGTACGGCATAGCGCACCAGCACCGACAGGTCCTTGAAGTCGCCTTCCTGGAACACGTACTTCACATCCAGGTCACGTTCCCAGTGCTGGGCGTTCTTGCCATCGGCGCGGTAGTAGTCGTAGTGGGTGTTGTTCTGGTCAGCCTTGGTCAGGTCCGCCTCGCCACGCGAGTACGATACGGTGGTGCTGAGCCCTGGCATGCCGAGCCCGGCGAAGTCATAGCCGTACTGCAGCTTCCACGAACGCTCGTTGGGTGCGTTGAAGTCCGAGTACATGCGTGAGTTGTCCAGGTACACGCTGTCGCCCAGGTTGATGTAGTCGAACGGCGTGTCGCCATTGACCCGCTGGTAGGCGGCGGTAACGCTGTGGTAGCCGGCGTTGACGGTGAAGTGCACGCTGTAGGTGTTGTTGTCGATCTTGCCCAGCAGCGCCTGGCCGGTGTCCTGGGTGTGGTAGAAGTGCACGCCCGGGTTGAGGCTGACCAGGTCGTTGACCACGTAGGTGTAGTCGAAATCTGCGTAGTACTGGTTCCAGATATCCTTCAGCTCGGCGGCGTAAAGGTTGGCAGTGATGTTCTCGGTGCCGCTCCACGACGCGCCAGCCCAGTTCAGATGCTTGCTTTTGTCGTGCTCATCCAGCGAGCCGTAGTAGGTGTCGATGCGGCGGTGGCCGCTCTGGTTGTACGGCTTGGTGAAGCTGACCTGGCCACCTTCGAGCAGCAGGCCGTCGATGCTGGTGTTGGTCAGGCTGACGCCACGGAAGGTCTGCGGCAGCATGCGGGTTTCGCCGCCGGCGATCACCGGGTTGGTAAGGAACAGGTCACCGGCTTTGAGTTCGGTGTCGAAGGCCTTGAGCTTGACCGCCGCGCCTGCGGTGGAGAACGAGTGCGGGGCGGCGCCCAGTTCACCGTTGTCCTTCACGTGCTTGGGCAGGATGCTGGTGCCGGCATGGCCGCCACCGCCATCGAGCTTCAAGCCCAGCATGGCGTGCGCATCGAGGCCAAAGCCGATTACGCCTGGCGTGTAGCCCGACTCGAAGCGGGCAACCGCGCCTTGGCCCCACTCGCGGGTGTCGCGCACGCCGCTGTTGTGGTTGTCGCGGTTGAAGTAGGCGTTACGAAAATGCAGGTTGAAGGACGAGCCTTCGATGAAGCCATCAGCCTTGTCTTCATCTGCCTGGGCGGCGAAAGGCATCGTTGCAGTCAATGCAATGAACAGCGGGGTAAAACGAAACGCGGAAGGCACCGGTACTAGCTCCTTTGATCTGACGGTGGGGCAGTTTTTATTTTTGAATGTGCAACTTTCTTGTTAGAGAAATAACGGCCGGGCTGATCGTCAAAGCACATAAAAAAAGCCGCTGATCGGCAGCGGCTTTAAAAGGCTAACATATCGGCACCGGCGGTGCCCATGGTGTAGCCGGGGGGAAACGGGAGCGGCATCGTTGCGCGATCAGCTCTCGGCATTGGCGTCGAGGGAAACCTTGGAAGCTGTCTGTTCTGCATCTTTGCCTGCGTCGGCCTTGTGCGCTACGGCCTCGCGGGCTTCCTGGTGAACAGCAGCAAGATGTGCATTACGGGCGACGAAAGCCGGGGATTCTTCGGCCATGGCCAGGGGCGACAACAACAGGGAAGACAGAACGAAAACGCTGGCAATACCCATACTGTTGGACATGTTGAAACTACCTTCTTGCGGTGCAAGTGCTAATGGAGACAGGGCTAAAGTTAGTCTCTTCATTGCCTTGGAAACAGCACCTGGCGCGATAAGCACTGTTGCGCAAAAGGTAACTATCCCTGAGAAAACCATTAGACCTTGGCCGCAAAACCCTGCAGTTGAGCGTTTGGCAGGCGAATGCCGAAGGTGTTGGCACCTGCCTCGCTGCGCACAAAAACCTCACCCCCGTGCATCAGCGCAATCGCCTTGACGATGGCCAGCCCCAACCCATGGTTGCCCCCGCCACTGTTGCTGCGCGCCGCATCCACCCGGTAGAACCGCTCGAACAGCAGTGGCAGGTGATCGTCATCGATAGCCGGCCCGGGGTTGCTCACGGCAATGCTGACCTGCTCCGGCCCGGCATCGATATGCACGCGGATCACCTGGTGCGGCGCGGTGTGCTGCACGGCATTGTTCAGCAGGTTGATCAACGCGCGGCGCAGCTGGGCTTTTTCGATGGGGGCCTGGGCATCGCCGCTGACAGTGACGCTGACCTGGGCGTCTTCGAGGATGTAGTCGAGGTAATCGAGGGTGGTGGCCACTTCGTCGGCCAGCGATACCTGGGTCAGGGCGGTGGCCTTGCTGCCCTGGTCGGCGCTGGCGAGGAACAGCATGTCGTTGATGATGCTGCGCAGGCGTTCAAGTTCTTCCAGGTTCGATTGCAGCACCTCGAAGTAGTGTTCGGCGCTGCGCCCCCGGGTGAGGGCGACCTGGGTCTGGCCGATCAGGTTGGTCAGCGGCGAGCGCAGTTCGTGGGCAACGTCGGCGTTGAACGCTTCCAGCTGCGAATAGGCCTGGCTGACCCGGTCGAGCGCCGCGTTGAAAGCACCGGCGAATTGCGCCAGTTCCGGGGCCAGGTTGACAGTTTGCAGGCGGCCATCCAGGCGCGGGGGGGCCAAGGCCTGCGCCTCGTTGGACAGCGCCAGCAACGGGCGCAGGCCAATGCGCGCCACCCAGTAGCCGAGCACCGAGGCCAGCAGCACTCCGAGCACCGCCAGCCCGACGATGGCCACCAGCAGGCTGTGCTGGGCCTGCCAGAAGGTCTCGGTATCGATGGCGATCAGAAAGCGCAGTGGCGGGCGAGCGGCCAGGGCCGGCAACTCGCTGACCAGCACCTTGTAAGGGTAGGGCCGGTCAGGCAGGCGCAGGTCGCGCATCCCCTCCGGGCCTTCGGCGAATGCGCGTACCCTTTCGCTGGGGTGGCCATATTCGAACGCCGGGTCGCTGCCGACCACCCAGAAGCGGATGCGTTTGTCTTCCTCGCTGAGCAGGTTGAGCTTGTTGCTGATCTTTGCCCAATGCTCCGGTGTGCCGAAGCGGTTGAGGGTGGATTCCAGCACGCTGAAGCGGGCGTCCAGTTCGGCCGCCGGCAGCATGTCCAGGCTGTGGTCGACCTGGCGGTACAGTGCCGAACCGATCAACAGGAACACGCCCATCGCCACCAGGATGAACAGCGCCGACAGGCGCAGTGCGATGGAGTTAACCGGCACGGTTTTCCAGGACATAGCCCATGCCTCGGATGGTATGCAGCAGCTTGTTGTCGAATGGCCCGTCGAGCTTGGCGCGCAGGCGCTTGATGGCCACTTCGACGACATTGGCATCGCTGTCGAAGTTGATGTCCCAGACCAGCTCGGCGATGGCGGTCTTGGAGAGGATTTCGCCCTGGCGCCTGGCCAGCACGCTGAGCAGCGAGAACTCCTTGGCGGTCAGGTCCAGGCGTTGGCCGCCGCGGCTGGCCTTGCGCGCCATCAGGTCGATCCACAGGTCGCCGACCTGCACCTGCAGCGGCTCGTGGCTGCCACTGCGGCGAGTCAGGGCCTGCAGGCGGGCGACCAGTTCAAGGAAGGAGAACGGCTTGCCAAGGTAATCGTCGGCACCTTCGCGCAGGCCGTGGATGCGGTCCTCGACGCGCTCGCGGGCGGTGAGCATGATCACCGGCGTCTGCTTGCGCGCACGCAAGGCACGCAGCACGCCATAGCCATCCAGGCCCGGCAGCATCACATCGAGCACGATCACCGCATAGTCACCTTCAAGCGCCAGGTGCAGGCCGTCGATGCCGTCCCGTGCCAGGTCGACAGTAAAGCCTTGCTCGCTCAGGCCGCGATGCAGGTAGTCAGCGGTTTTCTCTTCGTCTTCGATGATCAGCACACGCATGGTCTTGTCTCAGTGGGTACTCGGCGCGACCGCGCTGGCGGCCTTGCGGCGATGGAACAGGCGCTCCAGGGCCAAGTATATGACCGGGGTGGTGAACAGCGTCAGGGCCTGGCTGACCAGCAGGCCGCCGACCACAGCGATACCCAGCGGCTGGCGCAACTCGGCACCGGCGCCAAAGCCGAACATCAGCGGCACCGCGCCGAGCAGGGCGGCCAGGGTGGTCATGATGATGGGCCGAAAGCGCGTCAGGCAGGCCTGGTGAATCGCCTGCTCGGGCGTCAGGCCATGGCGGCGCTGGGCTTCAAGGGCGAAATCGATGAGCAGGATGCCGTTTTTCTTGACGATGCCGATCAGCAGCACCACGCCGATCAGGCCCATGATGCTGAAGTCCTTGCCCATGGCCCACAGCAGTAGCAACGCGCCCAGGCCCGCCGAAGGCAGGGTCGAGATGATGGTCAGCGGGTGCACCAGGCTCTCGTAGAGCACCCCAAGGATGATGTACACCGCCACCAGTGCGGCGAGGATCAGCCACGGCTGGCTCGACAGCGAACTCTGGAAGGCCTGCGCCGCGCCCTGGAAGTTGCCGCTGATCGAGTCGGGCATGCCCAGTTCGCGCTGGGTGCGTTCCAGGATCGCCACCGCATCGCCCAAGGCCACGCCGGGGGCTAGGTTGAACGACAGGTTGGCGGCCGGGAACAGGCCATCATGGCTGATCGACAGCGGCCCGGTGCTGGGCGCGGCGACATGCGCCAAGGCTGACAGCGGCACCATTTCGTTGCTCAGGGGCGAGCGCAGGTAGAAGAAATTCAGGCTTTCGGCCTTGCCGCGCTGTTGCGCGTCCAGTTCCAGGATCACCTTGTACTGGTTGGTCTCGGTCTGGAATTCGCTGATCTGCCGCTGGCCGAACGCATCGTACAGCGCCTGGTCGACGTCGGTGGTGGTCAGGCCGAAACGGGCCGCAGCCTGGCGGTCGATGTCGATGCGGGTAACGCTGGCGCCCAGTTGCAGGTCGTTGGACAGGTCGCGCAACGCCGGGTTTTCGCGCAGGCGCTCGGTCAGGCGTTGGGTCCACAGGTTGAGGGCGACGCCGTCGTTGCTTTTGAGCACGTACTGGTACTGGGTACGTGACGGGCCGGAGCTGAGGTTGATGTCCTGGCCGGCCCGCATGTACAGCACCACGCCTGGCACCTGCGCGAGTTGCGGGCGCAGCCGGTCGATCAGCTCGCTGGCTGAAACATCGCGCTCGCCGCGGGGCTTGAGGGCGATCCAGAAACGGCCGTTGGCGATGGTCTGGTTGCTGCCGGTAACCCCTACCGAATGGGAGAAGGCCCTCACGGCGGGGTCGGCTTCGATGATTTTCGCCAGTGCCAGGTGCTTGTCGATCATCGACGGGTATGACACATCCGCTGCTGCTTCAGTGGTGCCGAGAATGAAACCGGTGTCCTGCAGGGGGAAGAAACCCTTGGGGATGGCCACGTAGCCGACCACCGCCAGGGCCAGGGTCAGGCCGAACACGCCGAGGGTCAGGCGCTGATGGGCCAGCGCCCGGTCCAGGCCCTTTTCGTACCACTTCAGCAGCCGGTCCCCGAAGCCGCCGTGATGTTCCGTGGGCGGGCGACGCATGAACAGCGCGCACAGGGTCGGCGCCAGGGTCAGCGACACCACCACCGAAATCAGAATGGTTGCTGTCGCGGTCAGGGCGAACTCCTTGAACAGCCGGCCCACCACGCCGCCCATGAACAGCAGCGGAATGAACGCGGCAACCAGCGAGAAGCTGATCGACACCACGGTGAAGCCGATTTCGCCTGCCCCTTTGAGCGCCGCCGTGCGGCTGTCTTCGCCGGCTTCCAGATGGCGGTGGATGTTTTCCACCACCACGATCGCGTCGTCCACCACAAAGCCGACAGCAATGACGATGGCCACCAGGGTCAGGTTATTGAGGCTGAAACCGAACACGTACATCAGCGCGCAGGTGGCGATCAGCGATACGCCCAGCACACTGGACACCACCAGGGTGGCCGACCATTGGCGCAGGAACAGCGCCATCACCCCGATCACCAGGGCCACGGCGATGATCAGGGTCAGTTCCACCTCATGCAGCGACGCGCGGATGGTCTGGGTACGGTCCTGCAGCACCGACACCTCGACCGAGGCCGGCAGCATCTCCTGCAGCTTGGGCAGGGCACCGAGCACGCGGTCCACGGTGTCGACGATGTTGGCGCCAGGCTGGCGGAACACCACAAGGTTCAGGCCCGGCTGGTTGCCGGACCAGGCTTTGACGTAGGCATTCTCGGCGCCGTTGATCACCTTGGCCACGTCCTGCAGGTGCACGGGGGCGCCGTCGCGGTAAGAGACAATCAGCCTGGCGTAGTCCTCGGGGTGGAACAGTTGGTCGTTGGCGGCGATGGTCGACACGCTGTGCTCGCCATACAGGGCGCCCTTTGCCAGGTTCAGGCTGGTCTGCTGGATGGCCTGGCGCAGGTCGGCGAGCGTAAGGCCCATGGCGGCGAGCTTTTCCGGCTGCGCCTGCACACGGATGGCCGGGCGCAACTGGCCGGTGATGTTGATCAGGCCGACCCCTTCGATCTGGCTCAACTGGCGCGCCAGCAAGGTTTCGGCATAGTCGCTGAGGTCGTTGCCGGGCATCTGTGCGGAGCTGACGGTGAGCACCAGTACCGGGCTGTCTGCCGGGTTGACCTTGCGCCAGGTCGGCGGGTTGGGCAGGTCCTGGGGCAGGCGTGAGGTAGCCGTGTTGATGGCCGCCTGGACCTCCTGGGCGGCGGTGTCGATGTTCTTGTCCAGGGTGAACTGCAGGATCAGGGTGGTCGAGCCCAGTGCGCTGCTGCTGGTCATCTGGGCCATGCCGGGGATGGCGCTGAACTGCACCTCCAGCGGCGTGGCCACCGAAGAGGCCATGGTTTCCGGGCTGGCCCCAGGCAGTTGCGCGGAGACCTGGATGGTCGGGAAGTCGGCTTCCGGCAAGGGCGCCACGGGCAATCGGGTAAAGGCGATGACACCCAACAGCACCAGCGCGAAAGCCAGCAGCAGCGTGGCGATGGGGTGGTCGATGCACCAGGCCGACACGCTGTTGCGGCTATTCATGGCTGGCTCCGGCGGCCGGCCATTTCCGACGGCGGCGGTGCGTTGGGGGTGACCTCCACGCGCGAGCCGGGCTTGAGCCGCGACTGGCCATCGAGCACCAGACGCTCCCCCGGTTTGACCCCGGCAATGATGTTCAGCCCACTGTCCTGGTACAGCACCTTGACCGGCACACTGGTGACCTGGTCACCGTCCAGGCGATAGACGAAGTGGCCGTCGACGCCGCGCTGCACCACTGGCGGCGGCACCACCAGGGCATTCTCCTGGACGGCAGTGCGCAAGCGGATGGTCACCAGTTGCCCCGGCCACAGCCGGCCGTCCTTGTTGTCGAACTCGGCCTTGACCCGCACCGTGCCGGTGTTGGCCGAAATCTGGTTGTCGATCAGGGCCAGGTGGCCTTCACCCAGCAGGTTGCTTTCGCCATCGGCGTCCATGTAGGCCTGCACCAATGCGGGCGTGGGCGCCTTCAGCAGGCCCTGCAGGGTTGGCAGCATCTGTTGCGGCAGGGAGAACTCGACCGCGATGGGGTCGATCTGGGTCACGCTGAACAGGCCCTGGGTATCGCTGGCGCGCACCAGGTTGCCGGGGTCGATGTTGCGGATGCCGACACGCCCGGTGACGGGGGAGCGAATCTGCGTGTAGGAGAGCTGGACTTC
The DNA here is from genome assembly GCF_009933855.1 of Pseudomonas sp. SG-MS2. Lineage (NCBI taxonomy): Bacteria > Pseudomonadati > Pseudomonadota > Gammaproteobacteria > Pseudomonadales > Pseudomonadaceae > Pseudomonas > Pseudomonas sp. SG-MS2. The sequence goes on from NZ_MOMO01000063.1 coordinate 60,764, forward strand.
GGCATTGGCGATGGCGGCCTGGTTGCCTTTTACGGTGGCTTGCAGCTGATTGACCAGCGCCTGTTGCTGGTCGAGGGTCTGCTTGGACACGCCGTCATCGCTGCTGAGCAGGCGGTAGCGCTTGAGGTCGACGCCGGCCACCTGGATTTGAGCCTGGCTCTGGCCGAGCTGGGCGCGGGCCTGGTCGAGGCTGGCGCGGATGCTGCGATCGTCCAGGGTGGCCAGCAGGTCGCCTTGCTTGACCCACTGGCCCTCTTTGACCAGTACCCGGGTCAGCACCCCTTCGACCTGCGGTTTTATTTCGACGCTGTGCAGCGACAGCACGGAGCCGATGGCGCTGGCGTAGCGCGGCACGTCCTGCTGGGCAACGCTGACCACGCGCACCGGAACGGCGCTTTGGGCGCGCGCAACCGGCGCCTCCTGGCGCTGGCCATACCAGATGCCCAGTGCTGCAAGGGCGAGCAGGGCGGTGGCGGCCAGCAGGAGAGGGCGGGTAGGACGTCGCATCGGCGCGGGCACCTTGGCCAAGAGGAGGGGGCGGTTATTGAAGCTTATAGCGCTGTGACCGGGTCGGCAGCGTGACAGCTGGCTGACAGCGCTGACAGGTTGGGGGCAGTTGGTAGCCCTACCGCGACCCTGACCGATTCATACCTCTGCTCCCCTTGATTCGTAAGAAGATTCTGAATCTGAAACCAGATGCTTCAAGAGCGAAGCCATGACGAATTATCCTACGCCCTCTGTCGGATGGCGTCTGATAGGCGGGGAACTGTTTCAGCGATAACTTCACGGTTCGCCACAACGGCGAGCGGCCGTGAGAAGCCGCAGCTGTATCCAGGATGCCATTTTTCATGGCAGCCGTGCGTGTGCGGGCTTCGGTCCGGGCCGCGGTTCCTGGACGCGGTCTTCTCACCTCGCGTACGGCTGCCACCCAATCCGTGAGAAGAACAAGGTGGTCGCTTTCCAATAGCATCTTCAGGAAAGTCATCATGAAAAAAATCGTTCCCGATCCACCGGACTCATTCCCGATCCCTTACATCACAATCATCGCCGACCTCTCCCCCGAAGACGCCAGGTCTCACGCTGCTGCGCTGATGGACTGCCTCTGCAAAACCAGCCAGCTCTACCTCGACACCGAAGCCGAAGACCATCGCTACGCGCTGCTGGAAAACCTCGGCATTCTCACTGAACTGCTGCGTGTCCTTGTCGCCCATATGGCGATGCAAGGAGATCATCCATGAGTGATGAACTGAAATCGCGCAGCACAGCCGGCAAGGAAACATTCCTCGAGTTGTACGCCATCCAGCCGGGCATACCGCTCGATCATGCTTTCGACGAGCTGTCGGTCTTGCTCGGTTGTATCCGGCATTTGAGCGAGGAAGCCGAAATGGAAGGCAACATGATCGCAGGCAGTGCGGCACGCATTCTCAGTGCCATGGCCAAAGCACTGATCAACGACATGGAAATGGGCATGAACCGCAGCGCTTGAGCGGTTGTGGGGCCGCTTTGCGGCCCATCGCCGGCAAGCCCGGCTCCCACATGGATCGCCAGCTAGCCGGGCTCCCACAGGGAGATCGCCGGGTTTTGGTGCTGGCTTTGCTAGAAGCCGATGAAGGCGTAGTACTGCGAAGGCGTGTCGCCAGCCTGCAAGCCCTGCGCCTGCAGGCTGGCCAGCAGGGCCGTGTCCTGCACGTGCAGCGCCCACGGCGCATGGTGCGGTGGCGGTACATCCGCCAGCGCCGCCGCCAAGGCGCCCATGTCTGGAAGGTAGGCCGTGAAGCCATTGCCCTTGAGCGCGCTGATGGTCATGCCCAGGGCCTGGCACACGGCAACCTTGGCCGCGATGTCATCACGATCTGCCTGCCGGGACGCCTGCACGAGTGCCAGCAGCGCCGGGTCCACCGGTAACGAGCCATGAATCAGCTCAGGCCCTTGCTCCCAAGCCTCGGGCGGGCAGTCCTTGTTCTCTGGCCTCAGTGGAATGTGCGGGTTGATTTCCACCGGGTAGATGCGGCAGACCAGCGGCCGGCTCTCGTAGATGGTGCACAGGTCGTTTTCGTCCAGGTTGCGGCAGCGCCCGGGGTTGAACGCGGCAAAGGTCACCGAAACCCGTACCTCGCTGTCACCGCAAGGCACCGGGTGCGAGCGGCGCAGCACATGCTCACGCTGGTCTGCCGGCATCCCCGGGCCATCCTCCACAAAGGCTTCGATCAGCACCACCACCTGGCCGCCGGATGCCGCCCACTGGCGCGACTCGGCCAGGGTCAGTGGTACATGGTGGCCGGTGCAGCACTTGCCGCAGCCGGTACAGGCAAAACGCAGAGAGTCGTTCACGTGGCGTCTGGGTTCCATTCGCTGACGAAGGCCCGCTGGTGCTGGCGGTCGTACAGGCACAGCTCGGAGCCGGTGCGTTGCTGCATGTGCTTTTGTGGATACACCCCTTCGATGACCAGGGCGCTGAAGCCGACCTGGTCATCGAACTCCGCGGGTTTGCCGCGGGCATGGGCGTCCTTGAACTGGCTGGCGGCCAGGCAGGCCTTGAGCATCTGCTGGCGTTGTTCGTTCCAGGCCTGGCTGCTGGAGGCCTGGGCAACACCGCTGAAAAGGGCGCAGGCGATCAGAAGAGAGCTGAAAAACTTCATACGCAATACCGTGAAACGTTCGAGGGGGGCGAAGTATGACCGAGGCATCCCCGGCAACAGGCCAGGGAGTTTGTCGCTGAATATGACAGCACGGCCTTCATCGCTCTGCAAACACTACCGTGCGCGCCGCCACCACCAGGCAATCGGTCAGCTCCGGTGAGGAGAACTTGGTCAGGATGGCATTGGCCCCCGCCAACCTGGCCTTCTCGGCACTCATCGCGCTGTCCAGCGAGGTGTGCAGCAGCACGTAGAGGTGCTGGAAGTCCGGGGTTTCGCGCAGGGTACGGGTGAAGGCATAGCCGTCCATCTCTGACATCTCGATGTCGGAGACGATGATGTTGATCTCCTGCGCAGTGCCCTGCAGCTCCAGCAGCACGTTGATTGCATCCTTGGCACTGCGTGCGGTGTGGCAGTCGATGTCCAGGTTACGCAGGGTGTGCACCGACTGTTGCAGCGCCACCTGGCTATCGTCCACCACCAGGATGTTGGCGGCGGCCAACAGGCTGGCGTCTTCTTCGTTCAGCTTGCCCGGCGCGGGCTCCGGCTCCGGGGGGGCGATGGCATGAATCACCTTTTCGATGTCCAGCACCTGCACCAAGGTATTGTCGACACGGGTCACGCCGGTGATGAACGAGCGGGTGCCCGAGCCATAGGGCGGCGGCCTGATGTCGGTGCTCAGGCAGTGGATGATGCGGCTCACTGCCTGCACATGCAGGCCCTGGCGCGAGCGGCTGATCTCGGTGACGATCAGGCAGCCACCGTCCGGGTCGGCCAGCGGGCGTTCACCGATGGCCCGCGACAGGTCGATCACCGACAGCGGGTTGCCGCGCAGGGTCGCCACGCCTTTCACGTGGGGGTGCGATTCGGGCAACCTGGTCAGCGGTGGGCAAGGGATGATCTCGCTGACCTTGAGCAGGTTGATTGCCATCAGTTTGCCGCTGCGCAGGGTGAACAGCAGCAGGGACAACGCGTCCGCGCGGGCATTTTGCGTGGCCATGGTGACCTTCATGGAAGACAGGGGATAACCGGTTATCGGCCTGTTCGGGCTGGGCTTTAACTTGGCGGCAGCCTTTGCTGGCCCTATCGCCGGCAAGCCGGCTCCTACAAGGTCGTGCCGGCTTGCCGGCGATGGCCGCGCAGCGGCCCTTAGCGCTCGCGCAAGGCCTCCTTGGCCCGGTTAAGCGGCTTGATCAGGTAATCGAGAATGGTTTTTTCGCCCGTGCGGATATCCACCGTGGCAATCATCCCCGGCACGATCGCAAAGCGCTTGCCGGCTTTGTTCTGCAGGCTGTCCTGCTCGGTACGGATGAACACCCGGTAGTAATAGATCTCCGGTTTCACCTCATCCTGCAGGGTATCCGGCGAGATGCCCACCACTTTGCCCTCCAGCCCGCCATACACCGAATAGTCATAGGCACTGATCTTCACCTTGGCCGCCTGGTCGGGGTGGATGAAGGCGATGTCCCGGGGGGCGATGCGCGTCTCGATCAGCAAGCGTTCATCCATCGGCACGATCTTCATCACCTGCCCACCGGGCTGTACCACCCCGCCCAGGGTGTTGACCTCGATGTCCTTGACGATGCCGCGCACTGGCGAGCGCAAGGTCAGGCGTGACAGTGAATCGCTGCGCCCGCGGACCACTTCCGAGAGGCTGTCGGCTTCGGCGCTGGCCTTGGCCAGCTCTTCGCGGGCGCGTACCAGGTAATCGGAGCGCGCTTCGTTGGCCTTGAGCTCGAGCTCCGAGCGCTGGCGGTTGAGGCGGATCACCTCGACCCGGCTGGAGGCGCCCATCTTGGCCAGGTTTTCGGTGATCTGCAGTTCGCTGCGCACCAGCCGCAGCGAGTCCTCGATGCCCGCCAGGGTCTGTTCCAGGCCGCGGCGGCGGGTCTGGTACAACGCGGTTTCGGCGTCGATCAGGTCCGGCGAATCGCGCAGGCTGTCGGGGAAGGCCAGCGGCTTGCCGGTGACCTCGGCGCGCAAGCGCGCAACGCTGGCCGTGGCAGCACGGTACTTGGCCTCGCTTTCACCGACGCTGGAGGCAGTCTTGGTCGGGTCGAGCTGGGCCAGCACCTGGCCGCGCTCGACCAGGTCACCTTCGGCCACGTTCATCTCGGCGACGATGCCGCCTTCGAACGACTGGATCACTTGCTCGCGGGAGCTGGGGATCACTTTGCCGGTGCCGGTGGAGACTTCGATGACCTCGAACCAGGCGGCCCAGGCCAGGAACGCGGCGAGCATCAGCGCGCACACGGTGATGACACGGCCTGCGCGCAGCACGGCCTGATCGTCCTGGCCATCCAGGTAGGACGCGGGGAGTTCATGGTTGCTCATGCCTGCGCTCCTTGCAGTTTGGCCAGGGCGGCGTCACGGCTGTCGTCGATGACGATGCGCCCGCCATCGAGCACGATGATCCGCTCGACCCGTTGCAGCACGCTCAAACGGTGAGTGGCGATCACCAGGGTGCGGCCTTGGCAGAAGCGGTCGAGGTTATCGAGCAGCTTGCGCTCGGTCGTGTCGTCCAGCGAGGCGGTGGGTTCATCCAGCAGCAGTACCTGCGGCTGGCGCACCAGCAGGCGTGCCAGCACCAGTGCCTGGCGTTGCCCGCCGGACAGGCCCAGGCCACCTTCCAGAATCAGGTGGTCCATGCCTTTGGGCAGCCGGCGCACGAAGTCCAGTGCGCCCGTGGCGGCCAGCGCGGCCACCAGTTCCTGGTCACTGGCCTGGCCGGCACCGAGGGTGAGGTTTTCGCGCAGGGTGCCGTGGAACAGCCGCGCATACTGCGCCAGCAAGCCGACGTCACGGCGCAGGTCGGCCGGGTCCAGGTGGGCCAGGGCAATGCCGTCGAGCGTGACCTCGCCTTGCACCAGGTCCATGGCACCGCCCAGCGCCTGCAGCAGGGTCGACTTGCCGGCGCCGTTGCGCCCCAGCACGGCGATGCGCTCGCCCGGCCGGATGTCCAGCTGGCCGATGTTGAGCACCGGCGGTGCCTCGGGGTCGTAGCGGAAGTTGGCCTGGCGCAGCCGGTACTCGCCGCGGATGGCCGGCAGGTGCACACGGGCTTCGCCTTCGGGGTGGTCGACCGGTGACTGCATCAGTTTGTCCAGGCCCTGTAGTGCCACCTTGGCTTGCTGCCAGCGGGTCAGCACATGGGTGAGCTGCGCCAGCGGCGCCATCATCCGCGAGGACAGCATCGAGGCGGCCACCAGGCTACCGGTGGTCAGGTCGCCGGCAATCACCATCGGCGCGCCGATGACGATGACCACGGCAAACACCGCGCCTTGCACGTTCTGGGTCCAGGTCACCAGGCCGTTGGTCAGGGTACGCAAGCGCAGGTTGGTATGCGCGCAGGCTGCGTTGTACTGGTTCCACTGGCGCTCGAAGCGCGCTTCGGCCTGCAGTGCCTTGATTTCGTCCAGGCCTTGGACGCTTTCCACCAGCATGGCGTTGCGCAGTGACGACTCGCGCATCGAGGCATTGGCCAGGCGTGCCAGCCGGCGCTGCGCCAGCAAGCCAGGCAGGAGCATGGCCAGCAGAGCCACTAGCGGGATGAACACCAGCACGCCGCCGATCAGCCAGAACACGAACAGGAACAACAGGAAGAACGGCAGGTCGGCCAGCGCGGTGGCGGTGCTGGAGGTGATCAGGTCGCGGATCGACTCCAGCTCGCGCAACTGCGAAATGAACGAGCCGGTGGACTTCGGCCGTGCCGAGTTGCGCAGGCGCAGGGCATGGCCGTAGACCAGGTCCGACACGCGCAGGTCGGCGCGCTTGCCGAGCAGGTCGGTAACCTTAAGGCGCAGCAGGCGCATGCTGAAGTCGAACACCAGCGCCAGCACCACACCGCCGAACAGCACGTACAGCGTGGGCAGCGATTCGGCGGGGATCACCCGGTCATACACCTGCATCGAGAACAGCACGCCAGCCAGGGCCAACACGTTGGCCACCAGCGAGGCGACCATCACCTGCCCATACGGGCGCAGGTCGCGCAAGACGATGCGGGCGAACCAGTGGCGGTCGTACGGGGCGGTGTAGTCGTCGGTACGCACATCGCGCAACGGCCGTGCCGGGCGCATCAGTGCCACGCGGTTGATGCGCCCTTCGAGCGCTTCGCGGGGCAGGCGCGAGGTCAGGCTCTGGTCGCCGGCGAACACCACGGCCAGCTCGTTGTCCTCGGTCACGGCTTCGACCACAGCCAGTTGGCCATCATCGAGCTCCAGCACCAGTGGTGTACGCCATTGCCGCAGGGCTTTGGCATCGAAACGCACGAAGCGCAGCGACAGGCCGGCCTGGCGCGCCATGTGGCGCAGGATTTCATCCAGCGGCCGGGCATCTTCCACGGCCGCCAGGCGAATGCGCTGTGGGGATACATCCAACCGGTAGTGGTGGGCGACCTGCAGCATGACTTCAAGCCACGGGCCAAGGTCCGGCCGATGGACGATAGCCTGCTCCGGGTTTTGCTGCTGCGTGGCTTGGCTCAGGTTGACGGTATCGTTCATGGCTCGATCTCCACCCCTTGCAGGTTGCGCCCTTCAAGGCCCAAGGCCATGCGCAGGGCGCCGGTGTTGTACAGGCAGTCGACATCCAGGCGCAGCAGGTCGGAACGGGTGCCGGCAAGTTCAAAGCGCGACTGGTAGATTTCCTGCTCGGCATTGAGCAGGTCGAGCAGCGGGCGCGTGCCCAGGTCCAGGTATTGCCGGCCGTAGAGCATGCGTGCCTCTTTGATGCTGGCCTGGCGGGCCTTGAGCGAACTCAGCCGGCGGCCCAGCCCCGAGGTTTGCGCCATGGCTTCGGCCAGCCCTCGGCGGGCCTGCAGGCGTGCGGCGTCTTCGGCGGAGTCAGCGGCGGTCAGGGCATGCCCGGCCGCGCGGCTGCGGGCGCTGATGGCGCCGCCTTGGTAGATCGGCACTTCCAGGTTCAGGTAGATGCCCGCCTGGGTGCGGTCGAGGCGGTTGTTGTCGCGGTCGTAGTCGTTGTCCAGGTAGTGGTTGACCTGCGGCTGCAGCGACAGTGTCGGGTAGGCCTCGGCCTTGGCCTGTGCCAGTTCGGCTTTGGATTGCGCGCGCAGGGCCAGGGCCATGAGCACTGCAGGCAGGCGGTCGTCGGCTTGCGGTGGGCGCTTGCAGGCCTGGTTGAGTTCGGGGGGCGTTTCTTCGGCCAGGGCCGGCGGTGCGACGCGGCCGAGCAGGGCGGCGAGGGTCGAGCGCCACCGCTCGTACTGGGCCTGATACTCCTCCAGGGTGGCGCGGGCACCTTCCACCCGGGACTCGGCCTGGACCACGTCGGAGCGCGTGCTGGCGCCCATGTCGCTGCGCTGGCGCGCCATGCCGGCTATATCGCCAACGCCTTTGATCTGCTCGCGGGCAATCACCATGAGCTGCTCGTAACGGCGGGTTTCGATCCAGGCGTAGGCGGTATCGCGGGCCAGGTCGTCGACCACCAGCAGGATGTTGGCCTGGGCGCGGGCGGCGGCAGCGTGGGCCGCGTCGACAGCGCTGTCGACCTTGCCGAAGTCGTAGAGCATCTGCTTGAGCGACAGGTTCAGCGCCTGGCTGCTGCGGTCGCCGCCATAACCGCTGTCATAGCCGGTGCGGATACCGCCGGAAACCTGTGGGTAGTAACCGGCGCGGGCCACGTTGATGCCTTCGCCTTGCTTGTACAGGTTGCCGATGGCTTCAGCGATGCTGGGGTGCCACTGCGCAGCGGCCAGCACCGCCTCGGCCAGGCCGAGCCGGTCGCCATTGTTGGCGCCCTGGCCGGCCGGTGGGCGGGCAGGGATGGCATCGGGGGCATCGCGTAGCAGTGACGGCCCGATGGTGCGCAGCGAAGGGTCTATGTCATCGGCTGCCTGGGCAACCGGGTTTGAAATCAGTACCAGTAGCGCGACGGCTCCCGGCAACAGCGGTGACAGCGCACTGCTTCGCTTCACATGATTCCCTTACTGCTGATCGTCCTTGCCGCCGGGCATGGCGCCCGGCGGGTTACTGCGGCCTCAGACGACATGAATGCCGTTTTGCACCCACAGGTGGTGGCTCGGGTCCTCCTGGGCCGTGTATTGGTTATAGTCGATGCCGTCGGCGCTCTGGCTGCCGGTCAGGCTCCAGGTGTCGGTCATGTGCACCGAATCCTTGTCGTCGCCTTTGATCAGCAGCGTGCTGCTGCCGCTTTCGGTGACGGCCACCACATCCGCCAGGTTCAGCGTCAGGGCTACCGCGCTGGTGTCGTTGAGGTCGATGATTTCGATGTCGTGGACACGCCCGGCTAGGGAGCCCAGGTCGATGCTGGCATCGCCGCCGCCCCACAGCAGGGTGTCGGTACCGCTACCGCCCTCGACGCCGGCAAAGGCCTGGTCCACCACCACGAGGGTGTCGTCGCCGGCGCCGCCTTGCAGGCTGATCTGCCCACCCTGGCTGCCATCGAGTTGGTCATTGCCATCGGTGCCGGCAATCACCTCGGCGGAGGCCGCCGCGGCGACACTGGCCAGGGCCGCACCCTCGTCGCCGCCGTCAGCCAGCAGCGAGGTGGTCGCGGTGAGCCCGGCAGCGTTGTCCAGGTTGATGGTCAGCGTTGCGGTATCGGTGGTGCCGTTGGGGTGCGTCAGTTCGTAGGTGAAAGTGTCCTGTTGGCCGACCACTGCCGAAGTCAGGCCCTCCTTGAGGGTATAGGTGTAGCTGCCGTCAGCGTTCACCAGAAGCGTGCCGTAGGTGCCGGTCACGCTGACGCCGTTGTAACCGGGGATGGCGTAGGTGTTGGCCGCTACCAGCACGCTGAGCACAGTCAGCGTCGAACCGAGGTTGTCGGCACCGCCGCCGGCGGTGTCGGTCAACAGGTTGCCGGTCACTGGGGTGTAGCCGCTGACCACGAACTCGTTGGTGTACGTGGTGGTGGTGTTGAGGCTGGTGGTGATCGAACTGAGCAGGCCGATGCCACCTGCGCTGACACGGATCTCGTAGGCACCTGGGCCTTGGTTCTGGAAGGTGTAGGCCGAGCCGCCGCCGAGCAGGCTGATCAGCGAACTGCCGGGCACAGACTGCACAAGTACGTACTGGCCGGTAGCCGTGTTGAGTTTGTAAAGGGCGATGGTGGTGCCGTTGAGCAGGCCCAGCAGGTTGGCGGAGTTGAGCACCACTTGCAGGTTGGCGGTGGTATCGGCGGCAACGGTGGTCTCGTAGATCGCCTGCCGCGAGCCGATCAGCGGCAGGGGCAGCGTTCCGAGTGTGGCGCTGTCGGTGTCCACCCGGTTTGCCAGGCTGATGTCGCTGCTGTCGATGTCGTTGACGGCATCGACCACCGTGGCGGGCGCGCCAAGGTTGCTGTCGCTCCAGACCTCCGTGGCTTGCGGGCTGTCGATCCGCACGTAGAGGTTGGCGACATCGGTCAGGCCGTTGCCGTGCACCAGTTGGTAGCTGAACACGTCCACCTTGCCGACGCTGGACGGGGTGCCGTTCGGGGTGTAGGTGTAGCTGCCATCGGCGCGGATCACCAGGGTGCCATACAGGCCCTGCACCTCGGTGGCGCTGCCGGCGGTGACGTAGCTGCCGTTCTTGAGCACCTGCAGCACGGCGCTGCTGTCCGGGCCACGGGCATCGGTGGTGCCGTCGACACCGGGGTCGGTGATGACGTTGCCGGTAGTGGGGGTACCGGTGCCGGTGAGCTCGGTCAGGCTGGAGGTTTCGATGTCCAGCGTGGTGGTGACGTTGGTCACCAGGCCGATGCCGCCGCTGCCTACGGTCAGGCGGTATTCACCGGCCTGCAGTTCGCCGATGTCGACCTGCACCCCCTCGCCCAAGGGGAGCAGAATCAGGTCGAGCAGGCCCAGGCTGTTACCGGTAGCCAGTGTCACCCAGGCCCCGGACGCGTCTTTCACCTGCAGGGTGAAGGTGGCATTGTCGAGCAGGGCCAGGGCACTGCTGGTGGTCAGCGTCAGGGTCGGGTCCGCCGTGGTGCCGGCGTCGACGGTCCAGGTGTAGGTCTTGCTGAAGCCCGCCAGCAGTGTGGTGAAACTGTCGGTGTAGGTCTGCGTGGCGACAACCGGTGCCAGGTTCACGGTGGCGGTGGCCAGATTGTCGCTGGCGGTCACCGGTGCGTTGGCGTCCACGTCCGGTGCGGTGATGGCAACGCTGCCGGAGGCGTTGTTGCGTGGGTCGGTCAGCGATACCGACAGTGTCTGGCCGTTGTCCTGGGCAGGGGTCAGGGTTACGGAGAAGGTGCCGTCGGGCTGCACCGTGCCGGTTTGCAGGACGGTGCCGGTGGAGCTGCGCACCGTGACCGTGGCGCCAGGCTCGCCGCTGCCGGTCAGGGTGCTGCCGTCGGCGCTGATCACCAGGTTGCTGGCCAGCGCTGGCGGGGTGAGGTCTGGAGCGGTCAGTGCGGTGCCGGTCGAGGTGTTGCCGGAGGCATCGGTCAAGGTGACTGTCAGGGCCTGGTTGTCGATTTGCGCCGCCGCCAGGCTGACCACGAACAGGCCGTTGCTGCCCACTGTGGCGGTGCCCAGCACGGTGCCTGCAGTGTCGCGCACGGTGACGGTGCTGCCGATCTGGCCAGAGCCGCTTACCGTGGTGCCGTTGGCGTTGATGGCGGCCGCTGGCGCGGCGGGTGGCGTGGTGTCCGGTGCTGTGATGCTGGCGCTGCCGGACTGGTTGCCGGCGGCATCGGACTGGCGCACGGTAAGCAACTGCCCGTCGTTCTGCGTGCTGCTGAGG
>NZ_MOMO01000064.1:0-13516 GCF_009933855.1 Pseudomonas sp. SG-MS2
TCACTTCGGTGACCGGGTGTGAGAACCCGACTGATACAAGGCATCGTCGTTATGGCGGCCGTACGTGGGCGGGCTTTCGCCTGGCCGAGTCTTTGCCAATTTCTCCTCGGTTTTCTCACCCCACGTATGGCTGCCACCCTTAATCTGTGAGAAAGATTCAGGTGGCTGTTTCCTTAAGCCGAACAAAGGTTACAAGCCATGAAGAAGATCGTACCGGATCCACCTAGCCGTAAACCCGTCGCTACTCCATTCTTCACCGTCCAGTCCGACAGCCTGATGGCCAAAGCGCTGATGGACGATATCGAGATCGCCAAGAACAGGCAGCGTTAACCTTCAGTGCACCATCGCCGGCCTGCCGGCGATGGTGCAAGGGGCTCAGCCCAGGCCGAGCAGATCCACACCCAACTGGAAGGCCACCCACAACGCCAGCCCGGTCGCGAATGCCAGCGCGATGTTTTCGAACAGGTTGTTGCGGTATTCCTTGCTGAGCAGCGACTTTTGGTTGGACATGATCAGCAGGCCCAGCGAAATGACGGGCAAGCCGATGATGTTCAACGCACTGACGCCAATGGTCAGGGTCACGAAGTCGGGCATGCCCGGGATCGACCAGATCAGCGGCGTGACCAGAATGAACAGCATGAACCACTTGTGCATCGGGTCTTTGTGGAACTCTTTGCCGTAACGCTCGCGCCGCTGCGGCTGTACATGCTGGAAGGCATCGGTAATCAGCATCGGGAAGGCCGTGGTCTTGCCGGAAATGCTGGCGAACAGCGTGGCGAACACGCCGATGAAGAAGATGTACCAGCCGATCGGGCCGAAGAAGATTTCCAGCGCCTTGCCCAGGTCGCCGAGGGTTTTCACTTCGATGCCGTTTGGCCGCAGGATTTCCGCACCGACGATCCAGATGGCCAGGTTGATGACGATACCGACGAACACCGCGAACAGCAGGTCGTTGCGCTGGATGCGTTTGTGTTGCGGGCCGACCCAGCCCTTCTGGCGCATCACGTACGGGTGCACGAAGTTGGCCACCGAGCCTGCCACCGCGCCGATCACCGAGACCGCCACTAGCAGCGCCCCGTGCACGCCTTCGTCAGCCGGGATGCTGAAGCCGATCGTACCTTTGACGATACCGGCCACATCCGGGCCAGACATCACGGCCAGTGCCAGAAACGCCAGCGTCATCACGGCCAGCAGGACCTTCATCACGCCTTCGATCATTGCGTAGATGTTGCGCCCGACCAGCATCCACACAGCCAGCACCACAGCCATCGAGCACAGCAGCGGATAGTCGATGCGCAACAGCATCGCCAAGGCTTCGCCGGCGCCCTTGATCATGTAGGCGTTCATCAGGTGGCCCATCAGCAGTGCATAGGCCAGCATGAACCAGGCAAATACGGGGTGCAGTTGCGCATACCCCTGAAGGATGGTCATGCCTTGGTTATTGCACAGCTGGAAGCGCGCGATGATGTTGACGATCAGGTATCTGAGCAGCAGCGAAACGGCCAGTACCCACATCATGGCGTAACCGTAGTTGGCGCCGGCCACGGATGAGGTTATCAGATCACCTGCGCCAAGCCAGGACAGCACCGCGATGATACCTGGGCCCAGCAGTTTGATCAGCCGTGTTACACGGCCTTGAGAGGGTGTGGCAGCACTGCCCTCGGCCGAATGAATGCTCGACATGGGGATGTCTCCGATTATTGTTCTTGTTAAACGAGCGCAGTCGAACACAGTAGATAGGATGTCGTACAACTACATTTTGTTTTCAAATGTTTCTAAGTATTACAGATTTTAGGTGATGCCTTGTCGCTACTGGTGTCGCGAGCAGATGCCTCGAAAGTGCCAGTATCCTGCAAATGAAAAAGGCCGTTTGCACGGCCTTCTGCGAACTCGCATGGGCATTTAGTTCTGGTTGCCTTGAGCGTTGTCTGGTTGGTAGTAGCGAATGCTCCGGACCTGGCCAGTGCTGTCCCGGTAGGTCATGGTCGCGGTGCTAGCCTGGCCTTGGACTGTGGCCGAAGGGGCGAGGCTGATCACTTCGGCGATGTCCAGGTTCATGCCGTAGTGGTAGGGCGTCGCTTCGGTGGGCTGGGCAAAGGCGCCGGCGCTGGTGCCCAGTGCAAGGGTAGCGAGGGTGAGTGCGAAAACGGTGCGAAGGGTCATGGTCGTTCTCCAGATTCAGTAAGGGGTGGCGACGATTGCTTGCTGTCTGGGACCAATATTGCGCGCAATTAGTTAGTGCGCAAAATATATTGCTGCTATGGGCAGCATTGAGTGCGCATATGAGGGGCAGGCCGCAGGGCTAATGACTTCCGGGCCGGTACTGCAGGGCTTCGGCCAGATGCGCCCTGGCAATCGTGCTGGCCCCCTCCAGGTCGGCCAGCGTGCGCGCTACCTTCAACAGCCTGTGTGCGGCGCGCAGGGAAAGCGTCAGGCGCTCGCAGGCACTCTCCAGCCAGGCCTGGTCGGCAGCGCACAATTCACAGTGCCGGCGCAGCCCCTCGAGGTCCAGAAACGCATTGGCACAGCCTTGCCGCCGGTGCTGCACCTCGCGCGCCTCGGCCACCCGGGCCGCCACATCGGCACTTGTCTCGCCGCAAGGTTGATTGTTGAGCGTGGTGGTTTCGCGCGCCACGGTCAGGTGCAGGTCGATGCGGTCCAGCAGCGGGCCGGAAAGCTTGTTGCGGTAGCGCTGGATCTGTTCGGTGCTGCAGCGGCAGCGGCCCGTGGGGTCGCCCAGGTAACCGCAAGGGCAGGGGTTCATGGCCGCCACCAATTGGAAGCGCGCCGGAAAGCGTACTTTGTCCCGTGCCCGGGCAATCACGATCTCGCCAGACTCCAGCGGCTCGCGAAGCACCTCAAGTACACGGCGCTCGAACTCCGGCAGCTCATCCAGAAACAGTACCCCATGATGCGCCAGGGTGATTTCACCGGGTTGTGGCCGGCTGCTTCTGTAGGCTTCCGAATTAGCTGCGAAACCATTACGCTAGAGGCCACGAAGCACCATCGTTGATCGCACAAATAGCTGCGAATAACTTCTGAATTGGATGCGACAGGATTGAAAATGACTCGAAATAGCTGCGACAAACCTAAGCAGGTCCGTGCTATCAAACCGACACGTCGCAGCGTATCCGGCTTTCTGCCCTTCCGAGGCGCAGGCGGTATCCCTTTCGAATCATTACTCGAACGCGATTTTCTGAAGCGAATGAGGTTTTCTCATCGGGTAGAGTCAGTAATCGCTCAGCCTGTTCAGGTGGACTTCATTGACCCGCTGGGGCGCGCCCAGACCTACACCCCCGATTTTCTGGTGCATTACCGTCAGCCTGAAGGCATCGACTATATGGACTACTTCAAGCCAATGCTGGTGGAGGTCAAACCCGCTTACGAGTGGCGCAAAAACTGGCGCACCTGGCTGGGTAAATGGAAAGCCGCGCGTCGTTATGCGCGACAAGAAGGTTGGACCTTTAGCATCTACGATGAGTCGCGCATCCGAGGGCTACCGCTCGACAACATCACGTTTCTGGAACGCTTTGAACGCTTGGACTTCGATCGGGAAGATATCGACATGGTCCTGAAAACGCTTCATGAGATGGGCTTGGCACCGGTGCATTACCTGCTAGCACGCCATTTCAGGGGCGTTTACCGGGACAGCGGTGTAGCACTGTTATGGCACCTGATCGCGACAGGACGGGTCGAGTGCGACATCACCGAGCCTTTAAACGAATACCTTGAGCTTTGGGTGGCCACGCCATGAACATCTACGAGATCAACACGGACGAACACCTTGTAGCATTCGAACCTTCCAGAGAGCGGGTACGCGTCGAAGTCGGGGAGATGGTCCGCTGCGAAAAGCTGTATTACCGCATCATGCAGCTTCTCGATTTTCAGAATGTCGTAGGCGTAGAAGCCGAATCCGGCCGGAGCGTATCGCTTCGAATTTCAGAGCTGCAACCGGTTGAGCAAGAGCGAGTGGACGGCCTGTTCGTCAACTACGACATCTCAACCATCAGCTCCGATGAATGGGCAATCGCCCAGCAGCGCTTCTCTGCCATCAAGCCTCTGTTGCGTGATTCGATTCTGCCAAGAAGCAGCGTCGAAGCGCGGGCCAAGGAAGTCGGGGTTGACACCGCCACGCTTTATCGCTGGTTGGATCGCTACCAAAGCTGGAACGAGGTGTTGGCGCTCGTCCCTCGTAAGCGCGGATGGCAATCAGGCAACAGCCGGTTGAGCGCACAGGCCGACGAGCTCATTGGGAGCGTGATCGAATCACATTATCTGACCAATCAGCGTAGGACCGTCCAGTCGACCATCAAAGAGATCGAAAGTCAGGCTAAAACCCTCGGCATTACTCCTCCCAGCGCATCGGCCATCAGAGCACGAATCAAACGTATCCCAGAAAAAATCAAGTTACGGAGACGCGGTTACGCTGACGAGGCGCGCAACCGGTTCACACCTTCGGTGGGTAAATTCCCTGGCGCTGATTATCCTCTGGCAGTCGTACAGATTGACCATACGCCGATCGACCTGATCATCGTTGATGACCGATATCGCAAGCCGATTGGTCGCTTATGGCTGAGCCTCGCGATCGACGTTCACTCCAGAATGATTACGGGCTACTACCTGGCACTCGAAGATCCCTCAGAGATTTCCGTAGGGATGTGTCTGGCACACTCGATTTTGCCCAAGGAATCCTGGCTGAACCTCCACAATGTTCGAGCGGAGTGGCCGGTCTGGGGCTTCCCTCGCGTGGTGCATACCGATAACGGCCCTGACTTCCAGGCCGAGAACTTCCGTCGCTCGTGCGCAAACTACAACATTGAAAACCAGTTCCGGCCAGTGAAACGACCCAAGTACGGCGGCCATATCGAGCGACTACTCGGCACGTTCATGAGGGAGCTGCATGAGCTGCCTGGCACCACTCACAGCAGCGTTCCTGATCGAGATGGCTACGATTCAGACAAGCATGCTGCGCTCACCATGAGTGAGTTTGAGGAGTGGCTGGTTAGAACAATCATCCTCTATCACAATCGTGTTCACTCCGCGATCTACATGAGTCCTGCGCGTAAATGGCATCATGGCTTCTTCGGTAGCCGAGGTGTCGATCCGTTGGTCAGCATCCCACCGCGTCCAGCAGATCAAATGACAGTTCAGCTGGACTTTATGCCGTCGTATCGACGAACCGTGCAGCATTACGGTGTGCAACTCGACGTCTTCTACTACTCCGAGGCTCTGCGCCACTGGATTGGGACAAAAGACCCGGAAACGGGCCAGTTGCGCAAGTTCGTCTTCCGACGAGACCCCCGCGATATCAGCGTGATTTGGTTTTACGACCCTGTGCTGAAGCAGTACTTCCGAGTGCCGGTCGCCAACCAAGCCTTCCCTGCTGCAACCCTTTGGGAGTTTCGTGCCGCGAAGAAACAAGCGGTGGATGAGGGGCTTCAGCATATCGATGAGTCGCTCCTCGCTAGGTTGATCTTGGAGCGTCGTCAGCTCGTTCAGGACGCGTCTGCGAGTACTAAGAAGGCTCGACGCGATGCCCAGAAGCACAAGGTGCACAGCAAAAACACCACCCCGGCGCGACCTGTTAAAGCACCCTTGGAAGCGGTACCTTCTATCCCTGCAGACGAGGGGCTGCTGTTCGACGACGTTGACCTGATTGGTGACATCCAATGACTGAGTACGCACATTTGCATGCTGATTTCAGACCTGTGTTGCAGCTTTCAGCTCGTGAACGTATTCGCTTCATGGGTGAGCCGCGTTGGATCGGGTACAAGGCGGCCCACCACATCCTGGACAGCTTGGAGTGCCTGCTCGAAGCCCCTAAACGGCCTCGCATGCCTAACATGCTGATTGTGGGTGACTCGAACAACGGCAAGACCACTATTGTTCGGCACTTCGAGAAGACGCATGGCCAAGGGTACGTCGATGAAAATTCCGAGCCTGTGAGACCAGTGGTCCTGGCAGAGGCCCCGCCTTCTGCAGAGGAAAAGGATCTCTACATCGCTATCCTGGATAAGATGTGGATGCCCTACAAAACCACCGATTCCAAGGTCACGTTGAGATTTCAGGTGATACACGCATTGCGCGAGCTCAAGGTGCAGATGCTGATCATCGACGAAGTTCACTCGATGCTAACTGGATCAGCTACCAAGCAGCGCGAGGTGATGAACGCTCTCAAGATGCTCTGTAACACCTTGGTCATACCTATAGTAGGCGTTGGAACCCCAGATGCAGTGCAGATTCTGCATTTGGACCCGCAACATGCTAGCCGCTTTGAAGTGATCAAACTGGAAACGTGGAAGCTTAACGCCGACTTTCAGCGTCTGCTAAAAGCGTTCGAAGCTGTGCTCCCGCTTAAGCAGCCCTCGGCGCTCTACAAGCCCGAACTGGCTCAGCTGATCCATTCCATTTCTGGCGGCAATACCGGCGACTTGCATGGCCTGCTGCTCGAATGCGCCACGGAAGCCATCAACTCTGGGAAGGAATGCATTGATCGACAACTCATCGAGAGTAAGTCGTGGAAGCGTCCTACACGTGGCATCCGGGAGCGTGTTGTTTAACTCCCCGCTGGCCTCTTACCCCGTCAATCTTGCCTGATGAGCTGTTCTCTTCCTGGTTGGTGAGAACAGCGCATGCCCATGGCTGCGAGCCGTGTACGTTGACCGATATCGTCTGGCCGGGGAGCAACGCTTGGGTTTCCGATCTAGACCGGCTACATCCATGGGCGAATAGAGAGGTCCTAGGGGCGGTGACCGGCCTTAGCGCTCAAGACCTTCTTGCCTGCACGCTTTGGCCGGCCATCCAGCTGTTGCATCCACAACCAGCCGTTCAGCGATCCTCTTTGCTACCGTGGATACTTCCGCTGGGGTGTCGTAATCGATCCCATGCGGGAGGCCTGTTGTGCTGTCCTCGCTGCATCATGGATCCTCACCCGTACTATCGGCAGCAATACAGGCTTGCGTGGCACACCGCATGCCTTAGACACCGTGTGTTGCTGATTGATCGTTGCCCGCACTGCTACTCGGCGTTGCAACCGGGTCGCCTGCCTGCTGGACACCCGTTATCAAGGTGCCACCACTGTGGTGGTTCATTGGGGGGTGGTTGCGCGGTGCCCGCTCTAGAATCTGCACTTTCTTTTCAAACCTTTGCCGATACGGCAAGCCATTCGACGGTAGCCTTTGGCGAGGTATCGTTGAGCTTTTCAGAATGGATGTGCATTGCGCGAGTCATGATCAGCTTCCTCAAAAATGCTACGCGGCAGCCTACGGTCAAGATGCTGCGGTTCTGTCACGCCATCGGGGTGGACGCGTGCCAGCTGAGGTCATCATCATTGGGTTTGTCGTTCGAATATGCGACACCTGCTGAGCGCGCTGGGCTGCTCGGCCAGGCGTGGGTGATAATGCAGGCCGATCCAAAGCGGTTCGCTGAGCTTGCAGCCGATGCTGAGCTTCCTGTGACTGCTTTTCCGCTGCCGGCTTTCGGAGTGCCCGAGATACTCAGGCACATGCTTAAGGCGCTCAGCCAGCATCCACCACGCAAGTGTAGCCGGCCAGGTCCCAGCCACACCCGCGCGCCTCTGGAGGTGTGGCATATGTGGCATCGATTGAAGAGAAGGATGCGTCGACATGACATCTCGTGACACCAACCCCCACATGGATTGCGATGGGTGCGGACGCGAAATGGCCAAGGCCAAGAGGGTTCATTCGGGTAAGCGGTACTGCCCAACCTGTTATCCGCGACTCTTCAAACGACGCATGTGTTTGGGCTGCGGTGATCTAGCGCGACTTCCAGTCGATGATCCCAAGGCTCGCTGCCTTATTTGCGAGCGGGCTGGCCCCTGTTTACGGTGTGGAAAGACTGAATTTGAATCAGGACTTCGTACGGACCAGGGGCGTGTATGCAAGCCCTGTGTGCCCTATTTCCGTCTCGCTGAGCCCTGCGAGGTATGCAGCAAGGTGTCTCAGCGGGTTGCCCGGAACAAGTCGACTGGGCTGCGCCAATGCATCACGTGCAGCGGCCCCCAGAAGGCGACATGTGCTTGCTGCAGACGCCATCGGGTCCTAATCGTGGGTAGTGATGGTGTTGGACGCTGCAAGCTGTGTAACTCAGAGCCTGACAAACCCTGCGCATCATGCGGCACCCTAACGCCGGCAGGTCGTGGCCTTGAATGTGAAGAGTGTGGGTGGAGAAGTCTTTTCCAAGCGCGGTTGAGCATGAACAGCAAAGGCTTTTCTACTGACTTACTCACGGCGCTGTACATCCAATTCGGTGCGTGGCTTTTAGGTAGGTCTGGTCCGCACAAAGCAGCGCTGAAGATCAATGGCCACTACTCCTTCTTCCGAACACTGGATACTACCTGGGGCGCGGCACCGTCCTACGAGCAACTGCTCCAGTATTTTGGTGCGCGAGTACTGCGCAAGGCCGAAAACCCCATGCGGTTTTTGACCGAGACCGGCATTGTCACCGTAAGTGCCCAGCTTCGTGACCAAGATACGGAGCGGCGACGGCTCGCGGCGATCCTCATGGAACCTGCGGACAGCTGGTCGGCTCAGCTGCTGAGTGATTACGTCGACACATTGAGGGCCAAAAATCAGCAAGGTGGTATTGATCTGCGATCAGTCAGGTTGGCGGCGCGTGCGGCTGCAAATTTGCTCAAGAGTGCGCAGGTCAAATCAGGAACACTACCTTCACAGAAGTCCCTCGAATTGTTCTGGCGAGATTCACCTGGCCAAGTTGCAACGGTTACCGGGTTCATCGGCCACCTGAACAAGCGGCACGGACTCAAGTTGCAGGTCAAACCGGACGCGAGATGGTTGTCCACGGCCAAGCGGCAAAAGGCAGAGCGGGATTTGGTAGCGATGGTAGGAGATACCGCTGATGACGACTTCGAGGCCCGCTGGATCGTAAAAAGTCTTGCCTACTTCCACAATTTGCCTAGGGTGAGCCGTACAGGACTCGTTTTCCAGCCGCAGGATTTTCAGGGGGTCGCCGGCTACAACGTTTCGTATCAGGACAAGACCCTCTGGGTACCCTCCGCAGAAAGCTTTCTGCGTGCCGATCCTGTGGTATGAGTCAGTCCAGCACCACACCTATCTCTCTGAAGGCATTGATCAATCTGCTGCGGTAGAGCACCTCGGCATCTTTTTGGTGGTGCTTGAAGATCTTTGCACCAGGGGGGAAGAACGACTCCATGTGTTTGAACCTGCCAACCACGTAGCGTATCCGCGAGCACAGCTTTTGGAGGAAGTCGTCGAACTCTTCCACGGAAGAGATATGGGATTTCATGAGCACGCCCGAGTACTCGGCCTTGTCTGGTTTGGTCGGCTGTATCTCGAAGCAGAAATAGTTTGTGCCATCGACCTCGATCCGCAGCACCATTATGCCTCGGCGCTCGCCGGTCTTTTTGTCCAGGTATACCCACCCAGGGGCTGACTTGTCATCGGGCGCCCAGTCTATGGTTGGTTGCAGCCTTATGAGCTCCGGTGGGCCTTGGTCTCGGAATTTTGAAGGTGTATACCAATTAACTTTCGAGATGCGATCTGGGTTGTCCGCCATGATGCATCTGAAGGCGTTCCAGATGTCACGGAGGAAGCCATGCGTTTCCAATTCAGCTTCGGCCGCATGCTCAAGCTTCCCGACGTTTTTGCCTTTTCCGCTTCCGTCCCCCGAGGAGTGCGAGTCTGCTTCAGGTGGATTAGGGCCAAGGCGTCCCCGGTCAGTCTTGATCACTTCCTTCTTCTTTTTAATTGGACGCTTTTCGCCTAGGAGCTTGAAAGGTGGTGGCTTGACGATGACTGTTTCCGCGTGACCGTCCGGTGTGGTGTAAGAGCTCTCTTTAATGAACTCTTCAGCCTCCGCCGTGCGCACCGGCCTCGGCATGATGAGCTGTCCACCCTCTTTTCCATCGCTGTTATCAAATTTCTTAGTGAGCCACTCGATCTCCTGCCCGCTTGGCTGACTTGAGCCGAGCAGACTTAGGCACAGGAAGGTGTTACCACTGTTAATCCAGCGACCTCGGCATTGAAGCTTGCCCTTGCCACGGAACCAGGGTGCAACGTTCATGAAGATGCGAGTTAAAGGTGCCTGGGAGGTGAACTGGGAGTTGATGTGCCGTATCCGGGCGGCGGCATAGTCGTCGTACAGCAAATGGGCCAAGAAGACCGCATCGTAAAAACGCATCGCCCGAGAGGGCTTAACCACCCAGCTAAACGCGTCGCGACGAGGGTCATCAAAAAAGACTGTCATCGCGTCTCGCCAAGTCAGTGTGGCTAAGGCGCGGCAAACCTCCATGTTTCTTGCGTAGGCGCGGATGAAATACTCCGTGCAGGGTATAAGCAGATTTTTGCCACCCGCCAGTTTGAAATCGATTAGTCGCGTCCGATCCAACTGGTATTTCAGGGGGTATTCGTCATGGTGGAAAATGTGCGCTTCATTCTTTTGGACCAACTCTGCTCTGGACGTTGTACTCCAGCCGTCCACGTCGAAGTCAACCTCAAAGGTTTCAGGGGGCGACGCCAGGGTCGTATCGGAAACACATAGACCGTCGCGCCAAATGGTGCCTTTTCGGTAATGAGACAAGCTGCTGAGTGGGACGACAGCCGAAGTGTTGGGGCCGGGGGTGTCGTTGAAGAGTTGTTTGAAATGGACTTTAACCAAGGGGATCGAACGCGCCCTAGTGTTGTTCCAAATGGGCCCATACCACCACACAAGCTGATCACCTTGCAGCATCTTGACTCCGCTATCGGGGTGCTTGAGCTTTGTCCGGTGGTACGTGAGGTCGATGCGTTGAAGCCGTTCAGCCAAACCTTAACTCCCCATCATGCTAGATCGCCATCAGGCCGAGTGTACCCATTAGAGTCGCCATGTGCGACGTAGAAATGGCGCCTTTTTCGTGACGCTCCGTGCCTGGACGGGGAGCTCTAACTTAGCAATTAGGGGTAAAATGCACCCAGCAGAGGAGAACAGCATGATGAGTGGTGAACGCCTTACCGAACAGCAAGCCATCACCGGCTTAAAGGTGGCGTTGCGGATCATCGCCGGTTGGGACGCCACGCAAAGCCAAGCGTGCCGGATTCTCAGGATTTCACCTGCGACCTATCGTCGAGCAACGCGCGGCTTGGCCGCAGGCCAGCGGCTTGATCAAGATCAGCATCAACGTATCGGCTGGGTGCTGGGCATCCATGCTTCCCTGCGTAAGGCCTTCTCCAACCCTGAAAACGTGAAGGGCTTTCCTGGCTTCAGGAACAACAATCCTTTTTTTGCCGGTCGGTCGCCTCTGGATGTGATGGCCCAAGGAGACATGATTTCTCTATACGAGACATTCAAGCGGATAGAGCACCTGGAATCATTAAGCTGAGGGCAGTAGGCAGCCCTCGCCGTCAGACCTGCATCGCGCGTCGTCAGTAGTCATGGCATTACCGCCAACGTTACTCACAAAACTATGACCCAGCCCGAGATCCGGCCGCTTCGGCCAGAAGTCCGTCAGCATTGGGTCTGGGATTTGCCAATCGAGCAGCATCAAAAAAACATGCCCCCTATCTATCAAAGCGCACAAGAACCTGACCCGGATGGTGAGTTTGTCGGGACAAAAATGAATCAGTGGAGAGCAGGTGACCGCCAAGCAGCTCTCGATCTAGCGGACTTTTACGAGAGGAAGGGTCAGGTAGATCACGCCCGCTATTGGTGGGGAAATGCCGAGGCAACCGAGCATCAGAGCCAAGAGCTCCTAGCAGGCTTGGCTGTAAAAAACACCCATCCGGCCCTAGCCCACGAGCTATTTTTGCGTGCTTTTTCCAGGTGTCAGAATTGCATCAATGAATTGGCCATGCTCTACCAAAAGCACGACCATGAAGCTTTAGGCTTGAGTCACGACACGTACATTGAAAATGCAAAGTTTTTTTCCGCTCTCCTCGAAAAATATGAAGACCTAAATCTACGTACCGCGATCCTCACCGGTACGCGACCAGTGCTTTTTCAGACCACTCCTGGTCCAACGTCTTATGACAACGCACAGTGGGGTGGTGGTTCGCTCTTCGTTGTGCGCTGGGGAGGTGTCGACTTCGCAGTGACTGCCCTCCATGTCATCGAAAAGCTTGGTGCTGACAGGAAGGAATTTCGTCTTCTGTTGCCGGATGCCCCGGTTCCCTTGGACATGTACGGAGGCATTTCGCCAAGTAGCGACGTACCACCGGACAGGGATGAGCTTGATGACATTTACGCCTGGCACATCAAGGGCTACCCGGAGTCAAACAAAGGGTTCTGGTCCTGGAACCTTGAGCAGTGGAGTAAGCCCGCCACTGACCTAGCTCTAGGCCAAGAGCTCTATGCGGCGGGTTACCCGGAGCTTGAAGACCGTTACGATTTTGAGAATTTCAAGGTCAACGAAATCGCGGCAATTGTCTTGGGGGTAGCATCGGGCGTACTGCTGGAAGGCGTACACGTGATGGATACCGAGGCGGTTGATCACGAACTAAATCTGCTGAGTGGAGGGCCAGTCTTCGCTAAGTTTGACGACAGGTTTTACTATGTTGGGATGGTCCTGCGAGGTAACTCTAAATCCCGTAAGTTGAACTTCCTATGCTCTAAGTATGTGATCAGGCTCCTTGAGAAACATAATCAAGGTCACAAACATCAGAAAGCGTCACAGGGATTGAGTGCAGAGGGGGTAGGATAAATTTTAAAGGTTTAGATGTTTTCAGGAAAACATATCGACTTTTTATCAGCTTGGAGAGTTGGATTGGGGCGGATATGAGTTCGTTACTATATATACGGGCGTCGCCTATACTGGATAACGCAGGTCGGGAGTGAAATTCCGGTCGAAGGTAGTTAAATAAATATATTGGTAGAATGCTACTGGTTCGGAAGTGGTTGGGTGCTGCTGACTGATTACGGCAGCACTTACCCAAAAAGCTTAAAAGCACCTAAGGCTAGAACTGTCAGGCAGATGGCGAATACCGGTCGGCCGATCCAAGGATGGCACATGGCCAGAATACCCAAATGCGTAGTCGGCTTTTTCGTATCCCAATCGGAATCCACAACTTTGCCCTCAACGATGTATGGCTTCCAGTATTTGGAAATGTGGTCGTTGCCGGGGAGGAAATAGTCACTGTGGGCGTAGTCGAAGAAGCGATCAGTAACCCGCACGTTCTTGAAACCGTTGCGGCCGCTCCCGCCGTAACCCACTGAAGCCACTGAGGCTAGGACGGGGTACATGTCCCTCGTGCCAACGTCATTCAGGATATTGCCTTCAGGAATATGGCGGGTGTGCAAATCCCAGCGGTAGCTGTTCCTGATAATCGAGCCGCAGAGCACGATACGCTCGATCTTGATATCAGCGAACCGCGCCAAGATGTGGCTAACGATGTAGGTGCCAAAGCTGTGCGCGATGACCATAACCCGAGCGGTTGGCTCCATTGCTTGAGCATCGCGGAACTGTTGCACCACATCGTTGATGGGAGTGCGATCCATGAACCCCACCTACCGCCAGATGGAGCTTCGATTTACCGTGGCATCTCCG
>NZ_MOMO01000065.1:0-14222 GCF_009933855.1 Pseudomonas sp. SG-MS2
CTGCACGCTGAGTGTTCATCACGACCTCGACAGGTAAAGGGTCATGCGCAGGCGGCCATTGAGTTCACTGTCGCCAATGCGCTTGCGCTGCAGCTCCAGGTCTTCCAGCACCAGGGTCGGCAACTGGCCCAGCAGGCCGCGCACAAAGCCGCGGATCTGCGGATAGCTGCCACGTACCGGCAGGACGATCTGGTAACGCGCCAGCTGGGTCTTGGGGTCGACACCCAGGGCGTACTCACCACGGGCCAGGCTGATTCGTTGGGCGCTGGCCAGGTGGTACAGGCGCTCGATCAGCTCGCTGGCTTCAGGTTGCCCTGGCAGTTGCTGGCGCAGGCTGTCCAGCGCTTGCTGTTCAGGCTTGACGGCGACTTTAAGTTCGCCGCGCCTGACCCGCTCGACCTGGGCGCTGGCATCGGCCTCGCTGGCGCGCAGCTCGCGCAGGGCCTGCCACTGCGGCAGCACCCCGGCCAGCGCTACAGCGACTGCCAGGACGGCCATTGCGGCGCCGGCCAGGCCGACCGGGCCGATACGGCGCAACTGCTCCTGAAGGATCAGGCTGTTTATCGAGTCAGGGGCGCGCATGGCCGGTCTCCCAGGTGGCGGTAAGGGTGAAGCGCACCGGGTGCTCGGGTTGGCCCGCCACCACCTCATGGTTGAGCAGCGATACATCGCTGAGCTCGGTGCTCTGTTCCAGGCGGTGGTGGTACTGCAGCATCGCTTCCAGGTTGCGGGCCTCGGCGGCAATGCGCACCTGGCCCTTGCGGGCATCGGGCGTCAGGCTGAGCAGGGCCACGTCTTCCTGGGGTTGCGCTTCAAGCATGGCGAACAGTTGCTGCCAGGGCCGTTGCAGTTGCTGGGAAACGCTGCGCATCTGCGCCAGGCGTTCGGCCTGCTCGCGGCTGGCGGCGCTGTTCTGCGGGGCGACCGTGGCAGGGCGGCGGCCCAGTTGCAGCTCCAGGCTGTGCAGCCGGGCCTCAAGGTGAACCTGCTCGGCTTGCAGGTGCTGTTGCAGCAGTACCAGCACGGCCACCACCGCGCCGCCCAGGGCCAGCAGCGACCAGGCCAGCGGGCTGCTGCGCCGGGGCTGGAATTCCAGGTCGAGGCGGCGCATGTCAGGCCACCGCCCGCCACATGGCGCACAGCGGGTCGGCTTCGCTGGCCGGCTGGCACAGCTGCACCGCCGCCAGTTGCGGCACGTCGCCCCGGCCCGGGGCATGCAGGTAGACCTGCGGCATGTGCTCGCCATACAGCTCGCAGGTCCGTTCGATCAGCGCCTGCAGGGCTTGGTCGCTGTCGGCGCAACCCTGCGTCAGCACCTGCTGCCAGGCGCCACCGGCGGCCAGCAGCAGCACGCTGCGCCGTGGCTCGGCGAGGACAAACAGGAAATCGCCCGCCTGCAGCTGCGATGAGCAGCGGTTGTAGGCAGCCATCAAGTACGGCTGCACCGAACGCAGGCGCAAGCGATTTTCCCGGGCCAGTGCCTGCAGCCCCTGCAGCAGTGCCTCAGGCAGCGCTGTGGCGATACGCGCAGCGCCGGCCGGCTCTGGCGAAAGGGCGATGCGCCAGTCGTCGAGCGGCTGGGCATAGAGGTTCTCGAAGCAGGCCCGGGCGTAGGCCTCAAGCTCGCGTGGATGGCTGATGGCAGCGCTCCAAGGCACCAGGCAGAACCGGCTGTAGCGCGCCGACAGCAGCACCTGGCACTGGCCACCGCGCACGGCATGCTCGCCCAGCAGCGCGGCTAGCGCCTGCAGGGCCGCATCCCAGGCCGGTTGCCCGGCGTCACCGGTGAAGGCGCGGCTGCCCAGCCATTGGTGCTGGTTGCCGTGCCAGCGGCCGAGGCCGACGCCTTCGGCGCCGAGCACGGCGCAGTAACGGGTAGAGGCATGATCACGCAATGAATGTGACACGGTTGATCTCCTCAAGCGTGGTACGGCCCTCACGGACCAGGTCCAGGGCGGATGCGCGCAGCAGACGCAGGCCGCGCTGGCAGGCCAGCGCCTTGATCTGCGCCAGCGGGCGACGTTCAACGATCATCTGCCGCAGGTCGTCGTCCAGGTGCAGCAGTTCGGCGATGGCGCTGCGGCCGCGGTAGCCACTGCCGCGGCACTGGCCACAGCCCTGGGCGCGGACGAACGTCCAGCCCTGCACGGCGTCACGGGTAAGGCCGGAGGCGGCCAGGGTTTCGTCATCGGCCTCGCACGGCGTGCAGCAATGCGGGCAGGCCAGGCGGATCAGGCGTTGGGCCAGCACAGCGTTGAGGGCGGAGACGAAGCTGTAGGGGTCGACCTGCATCTGGCTGAAGCGGCCGATCACGTCGAAGACGTTGTTGGCGTGGATGGTGGTGAACACCAGGTGGCCGGTAAGTGCCGACTGCACGGCGATCTGCGCGGTGTCGGGGTCGCGGATTTCGCCGACCAGGATCTTGTCCGGGTCGTGGCGCAGGATCGAGCGCAGGCCACGGGCGAAGGTCAAACCCTTCTTCTCGTTGACCGGGATCTGCAGCACGCCGGGCAACTGGTACTCGACCGGGTCTTCGATGGTGATGATCTTGTCCACACCGTGGTTGATCTCGCTGATCATGGCGTAGAGGGTGGTGGTCTTGCCGCTGCCGGTGGGGCCGGTGACCAGGATCATGCCGTAGGGCTCGGCGGCCAGGCGGCGCAGGGCACGCAGGGTTTCATCGGCAAAGCCCAGGGCCTGCAGCTGCACGCCGCTGACACGGCCGGACAGGTCCTGTTTGTCGAGCACCCGCAGTACGGCGTCTTCACCGAAGATGCTGGGCATGATCGACACCCGGAAGTCGATCTGGCGCTCGCCTACGGCAACCTTGAAGCGGCCGTCCTGGGGCACGCGCTTTTCACCGATGTCCAGCTCGGCCATGACCTTGATGCGCGAAATCACCTGGTCGGCGAAGGCGCTGCCACTGGCCTTGCCGGCCGCGTTGAGCACGCCGTCGATGCGGTATTTGATGGTCAGGCCCTGGCCGGTCATGCCCAGGTGGATATCGCTGGCATGCTGCTTGAGGGCGTCGTAAAGGGTTGAGTTGACCAGCTTGACCACCTTGCTCTGGTCTTCGCTGATGCTGGTCAGCGACAGCCGTTGCAGCGGGTCGCTTTCGCTGCTGGCTTCGGCGTCGTGATCGAGGGCATCGACGGCGTGAAAGCTTTCTTCGTGGCGGGCCAGGAAGGTGGCAAGGTCGGCGGCGTGGGCCAGGTACAAAGGCGCGCCTTGCAGCACATCGTCGATCCAGGCCAGGCGGGCGTGGTCGAAGGGGTCGGCGAACACACCCCGCAGTTCACCGCCCTGCTCTATCAGCACGAACTCGCGCTTCAGGCATTGGGCCAGGCTGATCTTGTCGAAACGAGGGGTGCTGGCCAACAGGCTCTGGCTGTCCAGTACCGGGTAATGCAGGGTGCTGCCCAGGCGGCGGATGAAGGTGTCGGGGGTGTCGCAGGCGAGGCGTTCCAGGCAGTTGAGCAGGCGCTCGCCGCTGGCTTGCAGGCGGGCCTGGGCCATGAGATCGCGGGGGTAGCTTGAGGCTGGCGGAGCCTGTACCGGCGATGAGGCCGAAACGCTGTGGTCGAATACATCTGACATGGCCTGCGACTCCGCTCAGGGGGCGCGTCGCAGGCTCGGTGAGGGCTGCGGGCGCCGCTATTCCCCAGTGAGCAGTTGGTCGTCGTCGGGTCCAGGGGGCTTGGCGCCATTACGGCGGCGGTCGGCCAGTACCCAGCTACCATCGTACAACTGCAAGGGGAACGATTCGTTCCTGTTCTGGCGTCGTTCGACGAACCCTTCTGCCGGGTTGTCCGTGGCCCTGCGCCGGCGCTCGATGCCCATCAGGTCGAAGATCGGGCGCGCCAGTTCCGACAGCGGGAACGGCTTGAACAGGACATGGGTCACGCCAAGTTCGGCGGCTCGCTCACGGACCTCGGCGGTCGGGTGGGCGGTGATCAGCACGAAGTGGCACTGCCTGTTCTTGCGCACGGTCTCCAGGACCTGAAAACCCTCCATATCGGGCAAGCGGTAATCCAGCACGATCACATCCGGTGCCAGGCACTCAGCCAGGCCGATACCACTGGCACCGTCGTGGGCAACATGGACTTCCAGGCCTTGCGCCTGCAGGTACGCTTGCAGGTTTTGCGCAAGGGTCTGTTCGTCATCGACTACCAATACTCTGTTCACCAAGGTCGACTCCCAAGAACTGCCCGGTTACCCGGTCTGCGAAGTGCGGCCTTGGTAAGGCTTGAGCAGGCTTCGTGCCAGGCATGAATAGTCATGTTGCACCACTTCAAGTTATTGATTTTGCTGGCACCTTTGATAGCCCTACGAACAGGCTCAGGCCCGCTGCCCCACATCCGGGGCACCTGATGGCACTTTGCCAAGCCGATATTCCCCAGCTTTGGGGAAACGCCATCGCAGGCTTCAGTCAGCGATTTCCACTTTAGCGGATTCGCGCAAACGTTGGCGCGCCGCTTGCCGTGACTGTGCCTGCAACTGGCTGATGAGCGTGGCCCTGGCCAGCACCAGGCCCTGTTCGCGTATGACCGAAGAATTATCACTTTGGTTCTGCGCTCCTTGCAGTCTCTGTTGGTTGGCCTGATAAAACGCTTCCACCTCGGCCTGGGTGGGTTCGGCTACCGCGCTGAGCTGGGCATACACCTGTTGCGCTGCCAGCTCCCGGTGCAGGTAGTCAGCGTATGCTGCGCGGTCGAACCCTGCCTCTGCAAGCCGTCTTTCAAACAGCGCTGGGCTTGCGAATGCCGCCTCGACTTCACCTAGCTGCGCCGACACCTGTTCATCACTGATGGCGATGCCGCGGCGCTGGGCTTCTTGCCACAGCAACTCCTTGTCGATCAGTTCGTCCAGGGCCTGGCTGCGCAGACGTTTGTACAGCGCAGGGTTGCGGATACTGGTCACCGCCCGCCCCTGTGCCTGCAGGTACTCGCTGAAATAGCGCTCCAGGCGCAGCAGCCCGATGTCCACACCATTGACCCGCGCCGCCGGGCTATCGGCCCAGCCCGCGTTGGCGACCAGCAACAGCAGGCACAGCAACAGGATACGCATGGCAACCTCCACTCAAGGGCTGACCGGTACAGGCCGATACGGGGCGACAGCTGTAAAACGTGGCCCAGGCAGCGCCACCGCGACCACATGGGCGCCGGCCAGGCCCTGGCGCTGGCCCGGCCCGAAGCCCAGCGGCGGGGTCAGGCCGGTATCGACGCCATGCAGGCCCTCCAGCGCCGCAACCAGGCGCTCGCGGCTGGCGTCACGGCCGATCTGCTTGAGGGCTTCGCCAAGCAGGCGCAGGGCACATAGGGTGTTGACTTGCAGCGAGGCCTGACGCGTGTCGAGGCCTTGACGCTGCTGCAGGCCGGCCAAGGTCGCCATGCCCTGTTCGGTCCAGTCGGCGGGCACGAACGGATAGGCCAGGAACACCCGCTGCGACCACTGGGCCGGTAGCGAGGCCACGGCACCGGCCACCTGGCTGGAGGTGGCGAACAGATAGGGGGCACGGCCTGCCGCCTGCAACGCCGTGGCCAGCTCGGCAAAGGCCTGGGCGCGGCCTAGAAAAACAATGCCCTGCCCCTGCACCGGCTGGCCTTTGAAGGCCTCGACCGGTGCTGGCGCCCAACCCAGCTGCTGCAGGCGCTCGCGCACCTGTTCGGCTTGCGCCGCCTGGTCATCGCCGGCATACACCACACGCAAGCCATCTGGCGCCAGGCCCAAGGTATCGCGGGCATGCACGGCCAGGCTCAGCAATTGCGTGGTGATACCTGGCATGGGGTCGAATATCTGCGCACTGCCGCCACCGCGCGGTGTACTGCCAACCAGTGGCACGCGGTGCTGTTCGAGCAGCAGGGCCAGGCGCGGGTCGAGCATCGGTGCCAGCGGGCTGATCAGCGCAAATACCCGCTGCTGCTCGAGCAACTGCTGCAACGCATGCTCGGCACTGGCCAGGTCGCTGCCGGGGTCGACCACCACCAGCTCCAGGCGCCGGCCATGAACGCCGCCCTGCTGATTGAGCTGGGCCACCCCGTCCTCGAGCACCGCGCGCACCACCTGCCCGGCCTCGGCCAACGGCCCGCTGGCGGGCAACAGGGTACCCAGGCGTAGCACCCCCTCTTCCACGCCTGGGTCGCGCTCATCAGCCAGGCGTTTGAGGTAGGCGGTGAGGTTGCGCTGGTCGGCCAGGGTCAGTTCAAAGCGAGGCATGGCCGGGTCCAGGCGGTTGCCGGCCGGGTCCAGGCCGTGCTGGATGGCGCGGGCCAGGCTGTTGTCGGTGTACGCCGGGTAGCTGCGGCCGTTGCTCTGGCGTGCGCCCTGGCCCTGGGCCAGGCGCTGCCAGTCGAGGCTGGGCGGGCGCACCCCGCCTTCGGCGCGGCCACGGCCATCATTGCCGTGGCAACTGGCGCAGGGCAACACGCTGGCGGGCACGCGCATGTCGCTGGCACCTACGCGGGCCAGCAATTGCGCGTCGCTGCTGGATAGGCCTTCGCGGTACAGGCGTTTACCGGCTTGCTCGTGGGCGGTGAGGTCAAGGGCAAGCGCCTGAGCGCAGCAGGTCAGGCCCAGCGCCAAGCAAAGTAATCTCGCTGTGTTCATTCTGGCCTCATCGCCGGCAAGCCGGCTCCCACTGTGTTCTGCGCCGCTGCGCAGATCCTGTCAGTGCTGCCACTGTGTTCTGCGCGGCTGCGCAGATCCTGTGAGTGCATTTACCGTCCGGCCAACGGCTGGGTCAGCAACTGCATGCGTTGGGCAATGGCCGCTGGCGGTGCATCGGGGCGGATCTTGCTCCAGCGCTTGCCCGCCACGTCACCGGCTATCAGCTGGGTCGAGTGCTGTTCGGGGCTGGGCAGGAACTGGCCGATACGCCCCAGCACCAGATCGACGCTGGCCTTGTCGCCGGTCAGGAACAGCCAGTTGGCGCTGTCCACCCCCTGTTTTTCAGCAAAGGCCTTGAGCGCTGCCGGGGTGTCGTTGAGCGGATCGCTGCTGATGGACACGAAGGTCACCTGGCTGGCCAGCTCCGGGCCCATGGCCTCGCGCACCTCACGCAGCTTGCGGGTGATCAGCGGGCAGGCATCGGTGCAGTGGGTAAAGATGACGTTGAGCATCACCACCTTGTCTTTGAGCACATCACTGTAAAAGCGCAGCGCGCGGCCATTCTGGTCCTGGAGCACGGTGTCGGTGAACCAGGTGTGCGCATCGCGGGTACCTTCGCCACTGGCCATCACCGGGGGCGAAGGCTGCGGGCTGGGAGCGCTCGGTGCATGGCCTTCGTGGGCCATGGCGACCGACGCGAAGATCCACAGGCAACCGGCCAGGGCCAGCCAGTCGAAGCTGCGCATGCCGACGCGACAGGACGCTTGGCTGCTCATGGTTGCACCTCCTGGTGTTCGGCGATGGCCGTACTCTTGGCATGCACCCGACGGGCGCTGAGGCGGTTGATTTCGTCGATCAGCACGGCCGGGTCGGTGAAGCCGTAATAACGCGTCCAGTAGCCGCTGTGCCCGTCACCCACCATGATCAGCGGGGGGTGCTGGCTGAGGTCGGCACTGAAGCTGCCCAGGCCTTTGAGGGTCTCGGTGATGGCATAGGGCGAGCCGGTCAGCCAGCTCCAGCCAGGGCCGTGCTGGAACGCCTTGGCGTAACTCTGCAAGCGTTTGGAGTCGTCACGCTGCGGGTCCACGCTGATCGACACCAGGCGGATTTCCTCGCCTACCCGGCCACCGAGTTGCTGCTGGACCTTGCCCATGATCGAAGACACTACCGGGCATACCGTGGTGCAACTGGTGTATATGAAGCCCATCACCACCAGATGATCGCCGACCAGGTCCTTTTCCAGGCGCACTGGCATGCCATCCTGGTCGAGCAGTGAAACATCGGCAAAGCGCACACTGGCTTTCTCCTGATGTGCCGTTGGCGGCTGTGGAGCATGCCCACTGTGGTCATGGCCCGCGTGGGCCAGGGCGAGCTGGCTGGCCATGGCCATGGAAAGTGCGAGCAGCTTGCAAGAATGTCTGGCGTTCATTGCACATTCCTCACTTCAGTCTGGGAAGCAGTAGACGCTGCAGCCGGCAGGACACGCAGGCTGGTGTAGTTTTCTTCGGCGAACTTGTGCCCCAGCGACGGCGACTGCACATGCAGGTACCAAGCGCCGGCTTCAGGCAGCATCAGTGCAGCCTGGTAAATACCCTCGCCCACCTCTTCCAGGCGCAGGTTGCGCGGCATCGATGACGGCGCCAGGAAGTAGCGCAGGGTCAGGTCATCCAGGCCAAGGCGCGGGCGGCCGTCGTCACCGAGGATGCGCACTTTGGCGGTGATGGCGCGGTGCTGTGGCAAGGGCTGGTCCAGGCCGATGAACTCAGCATGCGCGCCCTTGCGCTTGACCGCATCCGGGGCGGCAGCCACGTCGGTGCTGAAACAGTGGATGATTTGCGGCTGGTTGAGCAGGAACGCCACGTCGAACTTGCCTGACGCCGGCATCTTCACCGTCGAGCCATACACCCCCGGGGCCAGTTCGCGCAGGCTGCGGTCGATGACGATGGCGGCGCGGGCCTGGTGGCCGCGGTTGTTGTAACCCGACATCGGGGCATTCATGCCTTCGGTATAGAAGTACGTGGTGTTGTCCACCGGATTGACCACGAATACCGAATTGTCGTCCCGTGACACCGACAACCCCTGGGCCAATGGCAGGTCCCCGGCCTGGCGCGGCGCGGCGGGGCCGGCATCGAAGCCCTGGATGATCGGCTGGCGGCCTTCGCCCAGGCTGCTCAGGTTGATCATGCTGACCTTCGAAGACGCCAGGCCGCGCACGTAGGCATAACCTTTGGTGAACGTCAGTTGGTACGGCTCGGCCGCCACCGGGATGCGGTGGATCAACCTGTCGGTACTGGCATCGATCACCAGGGCCTGGTTTTCCAGGGTGTTGAGGACGATGCCGTAACGGCCATCGCTGCTGAAGCGCATCGGCCCCAGGCCCTGCTCGGCCTGGACGGTATGGCGCAACTGATGGCTGCGGGCATCGTACACACGCACCGTGCCTTCTGAACCATCGCTCACGTACACCGCCTGGGACAGCGCCGAGTAGGCCACTGCCAACGGATGCGGGCCAACTTCGAGGGTTTTCACCAGGCGCATCTCGGGGATGTCGATGATGCTCAGGGTGCCGCCGTCTCGGTTGCTGACGTAGGCGTAGCGCGAATCGGCGCTGAAGGCGATTTCGTGGTGCCCGGAGCCGGTGGCGAAGCTCTTGAGCGTGGTGCGGCTATGCACATCGATCACCGTCACCCCGCCCTTGGCCGGGTCGTCGCTGTTGTTGCCGACCCACAACCGGCGCTGGTCCGGCTGCAGGGCCACGCGCAGCGGCATCTCGCCGGCCTCCAAGGTGGCCACGCGGGTAAAGGTTTCGGTGTCGATCACCGCGACCTCGCCGCGTTCGGGAATTGACACGAATACCTGCTTGTCATCGCCGGTAGCCACCCAATCCATGGGCCGACCCGGCAAATCGATGCGTGCCAGGGTGCTGGTAACACCGCCCACCGAGACTGTCGGGTCGATCACTGTCAGGCTGGCATCCTTGTTCAGCACCAACAGGAAGTAGCTGTTCAGGTCCAGCAGCGGCCTGGCCCCGATGCTGCTCTTGAGAAACAGCGCCACCCGGGCCTTGCAGCTCTGGTCGCGGCTGCTTTCCAGCGGGGCCGATTGCGCCGGGTCGATCCACGCCCCCGGCGCCATCCCCGACAGCGGTTGGCCGCTGTTCTGGTCGGTGACCTTGAAGCGGATATTGGCGAAGGCGCCTTCGCGCAGCTCGCTGCCGGCCAGAGGCCGGGCTTCGAACTCCACGGTCACCCCATCCCGGCTGAGCCGGTGCAGCGCCTGCGGGTCGGCAGGCTCCTGCAGCAGCTCGCGCGGGTCGCACCAGAGCTCCTCGTAGGCCACGCCCAGGCCGATCAACGCCGTGCCCAGCAATACCCCCAGCACGGCGGGGCGGATTTTCCTGTTATGCATATTGGTGCGCCCCTTTTCTTATTGTGCCGGCGCCGTTGCCGGCGGTGCGTCGTCGGTAACCCGCAGAATCCCCCACAGCCCCGAGGTATTGCCGTAGGCGGCGTAGTCTCGGAACAGATAGTCGCCCGGCACCGCGTTGGCGCCCCCGGCGCTGGGCAACATGAAGCTGAAGTGCGCGGCGGGCAGTACGCTCTCCTGGGCACCGATGTACATCGACATCGGGTTGTAGCCAAAGCGCACCGACCCGATCCCAGGCTGCTTCATCGGGTAGCCATCGAGGTCGTTTTTTTCAGCCTGGTAGGCATGCAGCGGCCACAGGTGCCCGTCCAGCTGGTAGGTGATGCCACGGCTGCCGCCACTGGGCATCACTACATGGCTGCGCACGGGTTGACCGGGTTTGGCATACAGCACCGGGGTTTGCGGGTCGCTGCCCACCAGGGCATTGCTGTAGGCCATGTGCGCGTTGGGTACATCCGCGAAGCCAAAGCCATCGGCACGGCCAAACGGAGCGTCCGGTGCCAGGCCGAAGCGCAACCACAGCGGCTCGGTCTTGTAGTTGATGGCCATGTTGCCGTTGTCTTTGGGGTCACCTGGCACACCGTTGCCTTCGGTGGCGATACCCTCCACCGGGCGGCCGTCGGCCCAACGCATGTTCAGCGCACGCTGCCAGACGGTGACAAAGTCGCGGTAGTCCGGCTGGCCACTGACCTTGACCGTGGCCTGGGCCCGGCTGGCCGCGTCCTCGGTGAAGGTCGCGGTCTGCGGCAGGATGCTCATGGCGCCCACCAGGCCTTTCTGCGGTTGCTTGATGACATCCGCCGGAGTGAGGTTGAGGGCGCCGAACTCGATTGCCGTGGTGCGGATGTTGTCCACCGTGCGGCCCAGTTGCAGCACCGGCTTGCCTTCACGCTCCAGGTGCCCGGCATAGTACTGGTACACCCTGGTCGGGTAGGCACCGCTGTTACCGCTGCGCGGCGGTACGGTCTGCACCGGGTTGAGGCCGACGTTGACGCCATCGGACTTGGTGATGTCATAGGCCAGCAGCTGTGCGTGCAGGCCAACGTGGCTGGAGGGCCGCATCAGGTTGTTGTTGAAGGCGGTGGCGCCTTCGCTGTCGTTGCGGTCGCGCTTGACCACGTTCTGCATCACCGCCGTGCTGGGCAGGTCCGGCATCACCAGCGGCAGGCGGTTCTCCAGGGTGATGCTGATGCAGTCGCCGGCATTGGCTCGCAACACCAGAGGCTCGACCGGCACCCCGGCCTTGAGCTTGCCGGTGCTGGTATCCAGGTCGGCCTTGCGCACGTACAGCACCGCGGTCGGGTCATGCAGTGGCGCGCTATGCCCGCCCACGGTGAAGGTGGTGCCATCCTCCTCGTCGGTCACCGTCACCTGCGGGATGCTGGTGGTGCGACTGTTGAACACCAGGGTGCCGCCATCGGCCTTCAGCGGGCCGCCGACGTGCTGGCCGATACCGGCCGGGTCGTTGATGCTGACACCGTTGCGGTTTTCGAGGATGTCGTTGGCCAGCGCGGCGACGATTTCGTAGTTGCGCTTGACCGTTGGCCGGCTGCCGACGCCGCTGGGGTTGGCCGTGGTTCTCGGGCAGATGCCATCGAAGTTGATGGTGTTGCGCATGGCCACCGGCTGCGGGTTGTTCGGCAGCGCGAACAGGTCGGCACGTTGCGCGGTGTAGTTGCGCATGACGCCCCAGATGCCGTTCCAGTAGCCTTCCAGCGCTGCGTCCAGCGAATACAGGTAGTCGCCATTGGTGGCTGCGGAGCTGGAGATCATCGACACCGGCGCCAGGAAGCCCAGCTGCTCGGATATGCCGATCATCTGCGAGGCCTTCCACCCCGAGTTGGAGCTGCTGCCGTAGCCGGTGCCGTTCTGCAGCCATTTGACGCCGTGCATCGTGACGTTGTGCTCCTCCTCATAGCCGCCAGCGTGCATGCGCAACCGCACGTTGTCGCCAGAGTAGGTGCGCAGCATCGGGGTGAACGGGTCGCCTGGCTCGCTGCCTGCCGTGTTGATGTGCGGCGGGAACAAGGTGGTGCCACCCGTAGGGCCGACCGCAGAGTTGATCGCCGAGGGGGCCAGGTTCATGGCCGGGATGGCACGGTCGGTACGGCTCTGCAGGGCATACCCCAGGTCGCCACCGAGGCCGTCGGCCTGCATGCCGCGTTTGCCATCCGGTGCCACCTTGTTCGGGTCGAACACGCGCAGGGCCAACGGCTCGTTGCGGTAGTTGACGACGAACATGCCCGGGTCATCCACCGAGATCGCCTGTGGGCATGGCCGGGTCGGGCAACCAGGGTTGAGGCCACCGCGCGATTCGACGATCGACTCCAGCAGGTTCGAAGCCTTCTGCCGCACGGGCGGGTTGATGGCGTAGCGGAAGCTGTCGGCCGTGGCTGGGTAGGCCTGGGCGTTGGGCACACCATCGGGGCCGGCGCCCACGTACACGCCCGCTTCATAGGCATGCTGGAAGTCGCTGTACTCAAGGAAGAACTCGCGATAGCTGTCGTTCTTGCCATCACCGTCGTTGTCACCGGTATTGATCACCGCCTGCCACGAGGTCGGGCCACCGTCCTGGCGCAGGGCGGGGTTGTACAGCTGCTCGCCGGTCTCGGCGTGGTGCCAGGTGGAGCCGGCAGGCTCGGCCAGCACAGTGGCATACAGGCCCAACTGCTGGTGGGTCGATGGGCCGAAGTGGTCATGGGTGAAGATGGTGCCCAGGCCGCGGTCGACGTTGTGCACGTTGACCAGCGGGTCGGCGAACCAGCGCTGCATGGCCGTGCGCGCGCCCACCCAGTCGGCCCGGCCAAAGCGGCCGAAGTACGGGTGCAGCTTGGCTGTCGGGCAGGCGGCGGTGCCGTCGCGGCTGTCGCCTTGTGAACAGCCATTGAACGCACGGATGGCGTTCACCCGTTCCACCACGCTGCCGGGTGAGAGGACACCGTCCTCGTAGTTCCAGCCGTTGGCTGAACCGTCGGCTGCGGTCAGGTCCCACTTGGGCAGGTGGATGTGCTGGCCGATCACATCGGTCGGTGTGCGCACCTGGTAGTCGTCCATTTCATAGAACGCCGGGATCAGGTTGGTCTGCTGGTACATGGTGCAGTCGAAGGTGTTCATGCGCATCACCAGCGGCTCTGGCGGGCGCTGCTTGGTGATCACCGGCCAGGCGTCTTCCCACAGCGCAAGGATGCGCGCCTGCGGGAAGTGATAGCCGACCTTGTTGTACACCGCGTCGAACTGGATGTTGGCCGCCTTGTAGATGCGAGGGCGGTCGGCAGTGAACGTGGAGGCACCGCGGAAGTTGATGCCGCCCAGGCTCTCGCCGCTGAAGTATTCGCCCGTGGACGAGGCCTGGGTAAGGCGTTTGCCGCGGTCATCCATGCAGGGCTCGAAGAAGGGGGCGCCGGCGGTTGGCAGTGCGCCATTGGTGCGAAACGCCTTGGCCACCGGTTGGCTGCCAGGGATCAGGGCAAAGCTTGGGTGCTCGGCCTTGGCGTGGAACTGCATGGCGGCCTGCTCGACGTCGGTACCCTCCTCGGGCAGGTAGATCGGCTTGGCCTTTTCTACCACCTTGGAAAAATCAAGCTTGGTGGTGGTGGTCACGGCCTCACCACCGGCCGACACTCCATCGAGGGCATGGCGGCCCAGGCCGCCATCCCAACCGTCGACCTGGTTGCCATCGAGGTTGGCCCACAGTGCTGCGCCGCTGTCTTTGAGCTGGCGTGCCATGGCCGGGTCGAGCATATCCAACGGCGGGGTCGGCGGACGCTGGCCGACACTGCTTTCCATACCGCCGATCCAGAAGGGGTAACCTGGGTTTTTCAGGGTGCCGTCAGCGTTGCGGTTGGTTTCGCTGCGGTCGACCAGTGCCAGCGAGCCTACAGCCTTGGCTGCGCCTGGCGCGTCGCTGTGATCGTCATCGCCGTGCCCTGGGTCATCATGATCCTCGTCATCTTCGGCGATCAGTTCTTGAGCCAGTTTCGGCACGACCACGACCTTGCCCGGCATCGGCGCCATGGCTTTGCCTGGCAGCGGCACGATCGCCGGGATCGGCGTACCTGCAATGATTTCGCCGTCCGGCAGCGCACGTGCGCCGGCCGCCGGCTTGCCGCTGCGCAAGGCGAACGGCGTGTCATGGAAGCCGCCCTCCCCCTGCCCGCTGACTTCCAGGCGGGTACCCTCCTCGAACACAT
>NZ_MOMO01000066.1:0-25524 GCF_009933855.1 Pseudomonas sp. SG-MS2
CCCCGATCGTCAACCCGCCGCAGGCCGCCATCCTCGGCATGCACAACATCATCCAGCGTCCGATGGCCATCAACGGCCAAGTGGTAATCCGCCCGATGATGTACCTGGCGCTGTCGTACGATCACCGCCTGATCGACGGCAAGGAAGCGGTAACCTTCCTGGTGACCATCAA
Source organism: Pseudomonas sp. SG-MS2 (assembly GCF_009933855.1). Lineage (NCBI taxonomy): Bacteria > Pseudomonadati > Pseudomonadota > Gammaproteobacteria > Pseudomonadales > Pseudomonadaceae > Pseudomonas > Pseudomonas sp. SG-MS2. The sequence goes on from NZ_MOMO01000066.1 coordinate 173, forward strand.
GAACCTGCTGGAAGATCCGTCCCGCCTGCTGCTGGACATCTAATCGCGCAGCTGTAAGCTGCAAGCCGCAAGCTTCAAGCCGAAGCCTGCTGGACTTGCGGCTTGCAGCTTGCCGCTTGAAGCTAAAAAGGAATCTTTTATGACCCAGAAATTCGACGTAGTGGTGATTGGTGCAGGTCCTGGCGGTTATGTGGCTGCCATCAAGGCTGCCCAACTTGGTCTGAAGACTGCCTGTATCGAGAAGTACACCGACGCCGAGGGCAAGCTGGCCCTGGGTGGCACCTGCCTGAACGTAGGTTGCATTCCGTCCAAGGCGCTGCTGGACAGCTCCTGGAAGTACAAGGAAGCCAAAGAGAGCTTCAACGTCCACGGCATCTCCACTGGCGAAGTGAAGATGGACGTGGCCGCGATGGTTGGTCGCAAGGCTGGCATCGTCAAGAACCTGACCGGTGGCGTTGCCACCCTGTTCAAGGCCAATGGCGTCACTTCGATCCAGGGCCACGGCAAACTGCTGGCTGGCAAGAAAGTCGAAGTCACCAAGGCTGATGGCACCACCGAAATCATCGAAGCCGAGAACGTGATCCTGGCCTCCGGCTCGCGTCCGATCGACATTCCGCCGGCTCCGGTCGACCAGAACGTCATCGTCGACTCCACCGGCGCCCTGGAATTCCAATCGGTTCCCAAGCGTCTGGGCGTGATCGGTGCTGGCGTGATCGGCCTGGAGCTGGGCTCGGTGTGGGCTCGCCTGGGTGCTGAAGTCACCGTCCTGGAAGCCCTGGACACCTTCCTGATGGCTGCTGACACCGCAGTGTCGAAAGAAGCCCAGAAGACCCTGACCAAGCAAGGCCTGGACATCAAGCTGGGCGCTCGCGTCACCGGCTCGAAAGTCAACGGCAACGAAGTCGAAGTGACCTACACCAACGCCGAAGGCGAGCAGAAGATCACCTTCGACAAGCTGATCGTCGCGGTCGGCCGTCGCCCGGTGACCACCGACCTGTTGGCCTCCGACAGCGGCGTGAACATCGACGAGCGTGGCTACATCTTCGTTGACGACCACTGCGCTACCAGCGTACCGGGCGTCTATGCCATCGGCGACGTTGTCCGCGGCATGATGCTGGCGCACAAGGCCTCGGAAGAGGGCATCATGGTCGTCGAGCGCATCAAGGGCCACAAGGCCCAGATGAACTACGACCTGATCCCTTCGGTTATCTACACCCACCCGGAAATCGCGTGGGTCGGCAAGACCGAACAAGCCTTGAAGGCCGAGGGTGTTGAGGTTAACGTAGGCACCTTCCCGTTCGCGGCCAGCGGCCGTGCGATGGCGGCCAACGACACCGGTGGTTTCGTCAAGGTCATCGCCGATGCCAAGACCGACCGCGTACTGGGTGTACACGTGATTGGCCCGTCGGCTGCCGAACTGGTTCAGCAGGGCGCGATCGCAATGGAATTCGGCACCAGTGCCGAGGATCTGGGCATGATGGTCTTCAGCCATCCAACCCTGTCCGAAGCGTTGCATGAAGCAGCGCTGGCAGTGAATGGCGGCGCCATTCACGTGGCCAACCGTAAGAAGCGTTAATTATAAGAAACCACGGCGGGCTGCCCGTCGTGAGTCTTGCGTGCATGACTCACCGCGGAACGTCCGCCGGACCGGATCACACGGGAAAACCCGGGGTCAACGGTCACAGGTGGTGCGGCGCCAGTAATGGCGCAGCGCCGAAGCGCAGTACCTAACGAAGACGGTAAAAAGCATGAATCTTCACGAGTATCAGGGTAAGCAGCTGTTCGCTGAGTACGGCCTGCCAGTTTCCAAGGGTTTCGCTGTCGATACCCCTGAGCAAGCTGCAGAAGCCTGCGACAAGATCGGCGGTTCCGAGTGGGTTGTCAAAGCCCAGGTCCACGCTGGTGGTCGCGGTAAAGCGGGCGGCGTCAAGCTGGTTCGCAGCAAGGAAGACGCCAAGGCGTTCGCTGCACAGTGGTTGGGCAAGAATCTGGTGACCTACCAGACTGATGCCAACGGTCAACCCGTCTCCAAGATTCTGGTCGAATCCTGCACTGACATCGCCAAAGAGCTGTACCTGGGCGCTGTAGTGGATCGTTCGAGCCGCCGTATCGTGTTCATGGCGTCCACCGAAGGTGGCGTGGACATCGAGAAAGTCGCTCACGAAACGCCTGAGAAGATCCTCAAGGCTACCATCGACCCGCTGGTCGGCGCTCAGCCGTTCCAGGGTCGTGAACTGGCATTCCAGCTGGGCCTGGAAGGCAAGCAGGTTCAACAGTTCGCCAAGATCTTCGTTGGCCTGGCCAAGCTGTTCAAGGATCACGATCTGGCCCTGCTGGAAGTGAACCCGCTGGTGATCAAGGCCGATGGCGACCTGCACTGCCTCGATGCCAAGATCAACATCGACGCCAACGCCATGTACCGTCAGCCCAAGCTGAAGACCTTCCACGACCCGTCGCAGGACGACGCTCGTGAAGCCCACGCTGCCAAGTTCGAACTGAACTACGTTGCCCTGGAAGGCAACATCGGCTGCATGGTCAACGGTGCCGGCCTGGCCATGGGTACCATGGACATCGTCAACCTGCACGGCGGCAAGCCAGCCAACTTCCTCGACGTGGGCGGCGGTGCTACCAAAGAACGCGTTACCGAAGCGTTCAAGATCATTCTGTCCGACAGCAATGTCGCGGCCGTACTGGTCAACATCTTCGGCGGCATCGTTCGCTGCGACATGATTGCCGAAGGCATCATCGGTGCAGTGAAGGAAGTCGGCGTCAAGGTTCCGGTAGTCGTTCGCCTTGAAGGCAACAACGCCGAACTGGGCGCAAAAGTACTGGCAGAAAGCGGTTTGAACATCATTGCGGCAACCAGCCTGACCGACGCTGCTCAACAAGTTGTCAAAGCTGCGGAGGGCAAGTAATGAGCGTCCTGATCAATAAAGACACCAAAGTCATCTGCCAGGGCTTCACCGGCTCGCAGGGTACTTTCCACTCCGAACAGGCCATTGCCTACGGCACCAAGATGGTCGGCGGCGTTACCCCGGGCAAGGGTGGCACCACCCACCTGGGCCTGCCGGTGTTCAACACCGTCAAGGAAGCCGTGGAAGCTACCGGCGCTGACGCTTCGGTGATCTACGTTCCGGCTCCGTTCTGCAAAGACTCGATCCTGGAAGCTGCCTTCGGCGGTATCAAGCTGATCGTCTGCATCACCGAAGGCATTCCTACCCTGGACATGCTGGATGCCAAGGTCAAGTGCGACGAGCTGGGCGTGACCCTGATCGGCCCTAACTGCCCAGGTGTCATCACCCCGGGCGAGTGCAAGATCGGCATCATGCCAGGCCACATCCACTTGCCAGGCAAGGTCGGTATCGTTTCGCGCTCCGGCACCCTGACCTACGAAGCTGTGAAGCAGACCACCGACGCCGGCTTCGGCCAGTCGACCTGCGTCGGCATCGGCGGTGACCCGATCCCGGGCTCGAACTTCATCGACATCCTGAAGCTGTTCCAGGAAGACCCGAAGACCGAAGCGATCGTCATGATCGGTGAGATCGGCGGTTCGGCTGAAGAAGAAGCCGCGGCCTACATCAAGGCCCACGTGACCAAGCCAGTCGTTTCCTACATCGCTGGTGTTACTGCACCTGCGGGCAAGCGCATGGGCCACGCTGGCGCCATCATTTCCGGCGGCAAGGGCACTGCGGACGAGAAGTTCGCCGCCCTGCAGGACGCTGGTGTGAAGACCGTGCGTTCCCTGGCTGACATCGGCAAGGCCCTGGCCGAGCTGACTGGCTGGGAAGCCAAGAAGTAAGTAACACAAAGTAATATGTAGTACCCCCACGCGCACAAAGGCCACCTTCGGGTGGCCTTTGTCGTTGTGCGGCTGTGAAGGCTGCGCCCCCACCTTCGGAAAGCTCGATCACCCTGATCAGGATTTTCAACCAGACATCCGCTCGAATCAGCAATAAACTGTCGTCGAACACGGTCAACCAGACGACAAACATGTACGCACATCGGACAAGCAGCACTGTGCCAGTGCGTTTAGCGGGTAAAACGGTTAATCTACGCGTTCACTTTGTGCCCGTACCCCAAAAGGGAACGACACGCTAAACGGGTCTGGCCTATCAAGCCGGGCAGCATTTCCCTCACTCAAGGGGAAATCCCTTCTCGAATCCCGATTTCAGCAGTGTGGTACTACCCTAAATGAAAGTTTTAAAAGGCCAGGATATCCTGGCGCTTGGCTTTATGACGTTTGCGCTTTTTGTGGGCGCTGGCAATATCATCTTCCCGCCCATCGTCGGTCTGCAGTCCGGGCCGCATGTCTGGATGGCCGCTCTGGGCTTCCTGGTTACGGCTGTGGGCCTGCCGGTTATCACCGTGGTCGCACTGGCCAAGGTCGGTGGTGGCATGGATGCGCTCAGCAGCCCGATCGGCAAGTTCTTCGGTGGCCTGTTGGCGGCGGTATGCTACCTGTCGGTCGGCCCGCTGTTCGCAACTCCGCGCACCGCGACCGTGTCGTTCGAAGTGGGTGTGGCACCGCTCACCGGCGAAAGCCCGTTGGCGTTGTTCCTCTACAGCCTGGTGTACTTCATCGTGGTACTGGCGGTGTCCATGTACCCGGGCAAGTTGCTCGATACCGTGGGCCGTTTCCTCGCGCCGCTGAAGATTATCGCCCTGGCGGTACTTGGTATCGCGGCGTTCGCGCTGCCGGCCGGCACCATTGGTGAGGCACAGCCTGCCTATGCAGCTGCGGCCTTCTCCAAAGGCTTCTCCGATGGCTACCTGACCATGGACACCCTGGGTGCGCTGGTCTTCGGTATCGTGATCGTCAATGCCATCCGTTCGCGGGGTGTCGAGTCGCCGAAGCTGATCACCCGCTATGCCATCATTGCCGGCCTGATTGCCGGTGTAGGCCTGGCGCTGGTCTACATCAGCCTGTTCCGCCTGGGAGCCAGCAGCCATGATATCGCGGCTGGCGCCACCAACGGTGCAGCGGTATTGCACGCCTACGTACAGCACACCTTCGGTTCGCTTGGCAGCGGTTTCCTGGCGGTACTGATCGCGCTGGCCTGCCTGGTGACTGCCGTAGGCCTGACTTGCGCATGCGCCGAGTACTTCAGCCAGATCCTGCCGCTGTCGTACCGTGCACTGGTGGTGATCCTGGCGGGCTTCTCGCTGCTGATTTCCAACCTGGGCCTGACCAAGCTGATCATGTTCTCGATCCCGGTGCTGACCGCCATCTACCCACCGTGCATCGTGGTGGTAGGCCTGAGCTTCGTCAAAGACCTGTGGAATTCGCCAACACGTATCCTGGCGCCGGTCATGCTTGTATCGCTGTTGTTCGGCATGGTTGACGCGATCAAGGGCAGCAGCATTGCCCACGTGCTGCCGGACTTCATGGCCCACCTGCCGCTGAGCGATCAGGGCCTGGCCTGGCTGGTGCCGTCGGTGGTGACACTGATGGCGGCTGTGGCGTGCGACCGCATGCTTGGCAAGCCGCGCGAAGCGCTGGCCTGATAGGTTGACGCCTGCCGTTGGCACCGGCCACAAGCCGTAGGGTGCCCGCGAAGGCCGATACACCAAACCCCGCACCCACAAGGGTGCGGGGTTTTTTATTGCGCCTATGTGCCTTTGCGTGCTTGCAAGCGTCGAAATGCGGTCCCTATCCTTGTCTGCCCTGGCCTTCGGGAAAACTGCATGAATTTCATCCAAAGCAACCTTCACAACGTGTTGGCCCTCTGCTGGTTCGCCCTTTGCTGGGGCGGCTATACCCGCTATGCCATCTGGAAGGGCCGCGACACTGCCTGCTTGGCCAGTGTGCTGCATCTGTACCGGGAAGACTGGATGCGCCGCATGCTGCTGCGCGACAACCGCATCGCCGATGCCAGTGTAATTGGCAATCTGGAGCGCAACGCGTCGTTCTTTGCCTCCAGTACCCTGATCATTCTGGCCGGCATCCTGACTGTTCTGGGGGCCACTGACCGCGCCCTGTCGCTGCTGGCCGACCTGCCTCTGGTGCAGCAGGCCTCGCAAGGCATGTCGGAAATCAAGCTGCTTTGCCTGGCGATGGTTTTCGTCTATGCGTTCTTTACGTTCAGCTGGTGCATGCGCCAGTACAACTTCGCAGCAGTGCTGGTGGGGTCTGCGCCCATGATAGGCGAGCGGCTGGTCAGTGAGCTTGAGCGCAAGGCTTTCGCTTCGCGGGCGGCGAGGGTGTTGTCGCTGGCGGCCAATCAGTTCAACTTTGGCTTGCGGTCTTATTACTTCGGCATGGCCATGCTCACCTGGTTCATCAGCCCGTGGTTGTTCATGGTCGTGAGTGTAGGAGTGGTATTGATCCTGTATCGCCGGGAGTTCCACTCCGATGTGCTGGAAGTGATGGTGTTCACGCCAACGGAAAGTGCGCCTACCGAGACCAGCAAGGAAGGCCTCGGTACAAACACGTGAAACGTTTAACCTATAACTGGCAGGCACAAAAAACCCGACAATGTCGGGTTTTTTTGTGCGTCGCGATTACTGCTTGGCAGGCTCAGCCGGTGCAGTAGCCGGAGTTGCCGGAGCGGCTTCTTCAGCAGCCTTCTGCTCGGCTTCAGCCTGATCTTTGGCAGCTTCGGCGTTTTCCTCGGCGGCGTCGTTCATTTTATCCTGAGCTTCGCCCATTTTTTCCTGGGCTTGCTCGGCATGTTCCTGTGCGTCTTGGGCTTTGTCTTCGCTCGCTTTATCGCAAGCAGCCAGGCCCATGGCAGCAGCCAGCATCAGAGCAAAAGCAAATGGTTTACGCATTGGGTGTTTCTCCTTGGTGGAATAAGTGACTTGTTCCTTCGAGTTCGGCCATGCGGCAATAGTTCCGTATCAGTTACAGATATATAACACCGCATCGCGGATAGACTTTTTATCACACTTATGCAGATGTCGCAGGCGCCAGTGGCTGTGAAGAGGAGTGTACCGATGACCGATTCAAGCTTGATGGCCATGGCCGAGCGTTTCTTGTCGGCACTGAAACATTGTCAAGTGTTGCAAATGCGCGTGGAGCATGCGGACGCCGATGGCATGACGCTGCTCTTGCCCTGGTCGCCAGCCATCGTCGGCAACCCGCAGACCGGCGCAGTGCATGGTGGTGCCCTGACCACGCTGATGGACACCACCTGCGGGATGGCCACCCTTTGCGTGCTGCCGAGCTTTGAAGTATGTCCAACGCTGGACCTTCGTATCGACTACATGCATCCGGCAGAGGCGGGAAAGCCCATCTATGGTCATGCCCAGTGCTATCGGGTCACCCGAGACGTGATTTTCACCCGTGGGATGGCCTATCAGGACGGCCCCGCCCAGCCGATCTGCCAGGTTGTCGGTACCTTCATGCGCCTGGGGCAGGAGGTCAAGGGCGGCATCCGGTTCGGCAAGGGGCTGAAGGAGGGCGGGGCATGATTCCACAAGACGTACGTCGACAGCTCAACGCGGCGCATGCCGTGGGCGATTACCAGCCATTGCTGGCGTTGATACCCTACGCCAGCCTGATCGGCATCACCTGTGAGCGCCAGGGCGATGACCTGCTGTTCCGCTTGCCGGCCAGCCCGGACAACATCGGCAACCCGTTGCTGCCGGCCATCCATGGCGGTGTGATTGCTGGGTTCATGGAGCTTTCTGCCGCCTTGTATCTGCTGATCTACAGCGAGAGCGCCAGCATCCCCAAGATCATCGATTTTTCCATCGACTACCTGCGCGCCGGGCTCTTTCGCGACACTTACGCGCAGTGCCAGCTCTGGCGCCAAGGCCGGCGGGTGACCAATGTGGCGATCACCGCCTGGCAGGGCGATCGACAATCGCCGATCGCCACTGCCCGTGCGCATTTCAAGATTGAGCCCCAAAAGCCCTTGAAATCGTCGGGGCTGCCCCCATCTGCATGACATCCGCCGTTAATGCATGCCGATTCGGCTGCCGGCGCCCACTGCCATCAGATCGGAGTTTTGAAGACCATGAGTGTGGAAACACAAAAGGAAACCCTGGGCTTCCAGACCGAGGTAAAGCAGCTGCTGCACCTCATGATTCACTCGCTGTACTCGAACAAGGAAATCTTCCTGCGTGAGCTGATTTCCAACGCTTCCGACGCCGCCGACAAGCTGCGTTTCGAAGCCCTGGCCAAGCCAGAGCTGTTCGAAAACGACGCCGACCTGAAAATCCGCCTGAGTTTCGACAAGGACGCCGGTACCGTGACCCTCGAGGACAACGGCATCGGCATGAGCCGCGAAGATGTGATCACTCACCTGGGTACCATCGCCAAGTCCGGCACGGCCGACTTCATGAAGAACCTCACCGGTGACCAGAAGAAGGATTCGCACCTGATCGGCCAGTTCGGTGTGGGGTTCTACTCTGCCTTCATCGTGGCCGACAAGGTCGACGTGTTCAGCCGTCGCGCCGGCCAGCCGGCTGCCGAGGGCGTGCACTGGTCGTCCAAGGGCGAGGGCGACTTCGAAGTTTCCACCGTCGAAAAACCACAGCGCGGTACCCGTATCGTCCTGCACCTGAAGAAGGACGAGCAGGAATTCGCCGATGGCTGGCGCCTGCGTAACGTGGTCAAGAAGTACTCCGATCATATTGCCCTGCCGATCCAGCTGCCCAAAGAGCAGGCGGCCGCCGAAGGTGAAGAGCAGCCGGCCGAAGAATGGGAAACCGTCAACCGCGCCAGTGCCCTGTGGACCCGCCCGCGTACCGAAATCAAGGACGAGGAATACCAGGAGTTCTACAAGCACATCGGCCATGACTTCGAAAACCCGCTGGCCTGGAGCCACAACAAGGTCGAAGGCAAGCTCGAATACAATTCGCTGCTGTACGTGCCGGCCCGCGCGCCGTTCGATCTGTACCAGCGTGAAGCGCCGCGCGGCTTGAAGCTGTATGTGCAGCGCGTGTTCATCATGGACCAGGCCGAGTCGTTCCTGCCGCTGTACCTGCGCTTCATCAAGGGGGTGGTCGACTCCAATGACCTGTCCCTGAACGTCTCCCGCGAGATCCTGCAAAAGGATCCGATCATCGATTCGATGAAAACTGCGCTGACCAAGCGTGTGCTGGACATGCTGGAGAAGCTGGCGAAGAACGAGCCTGAGCAGTACAAGGGCTTCTGGAAGAACTTTGGTCAGGTGCTGAAGGAAGGCCCGGCCGAAGACTTCGCCAACAAGGAGAAGATCGCCGGCTTGCTGCGCTTTGCCTCCACCCATGACGAGAGCGGCGAGCAGAGCGTCTCCCTGGCCGATTACCTGGCGCGCGCCAAGGAAGGCCAGGACAAGGTCTACTACCTCACCGGCGAGTCGTACGCGCAGGTCAAGAACAGCCCGCACCTGGAAGTCTTCCGCAAGAAGGGCATCGAAGTGCTGCTGCTGACCGATCGCATCGACGAGTGGCTGATGAGCTACCTCAACGAGTTCGACGGCAAGGCCTTCGTCGATGTCGCGCGTGGCGACCTGGACCTGGGCAAGCTGGACTCCGAAGAGGACAAGAAGGCCCAGGAAGAAGTCGCCAAGGAAAAAGAAGGCCTGGTCGAGCGCCTGAAATCTGCGCTGGGTGAGAGCGTCGCCGAAGTGCGTGTGTCGCACCGCCTGACCGATTCGCCGGCAATCCTGGCCATCGGTGAGCAGGACCTGGGCCTGCAGATGCGCCAGATCCTCGAAGCCAGCGGGCAGAAGGTGCCGGACTCCAAGCCGATCTTCGAATTCAACCCGACTCATCCGCTGATTGAAAAGCTGGACAACGAGCAGAGTGAAGACCGCTTTGCCGAACTGTCGCACATCCTCTTCGATCAGGCGGCCCTGGCGGCTGGTGACAGCTTGAAGGATCCGGCGGCGTACGTTCGTCGTCTGAACAAGCTGTTGGTCGAGCTGTCTGCTTGAGTTGATGCATCGATAAGCCCGCTTCGGCGGGCTTTTTTAATGGTGAATGCCCAAGGAGTGCTTGATGAGCAAGGTAATCGTCGAATCGCTGGTTTATCACCTGTCCGGCAAGGCCTATGAAAGCCGTCTGGTGTATGAGCCAGGTGCGCTGGGGCGACCGGGCCTGGTGATGGCGCCGAATTGGATGGGCATTGGCGAAGGTGCCGAGCGCATCGCCAAGGAAGTGGCCGAAAAAGGCTATGTGGTGCTGATTGCCGACCTGTACGGGCAATCGGTGCGTCCGTCCAATGCTGACGAAGCCGGGGCGGCGATGATGCCGTTGAAGAATGACCGTGGCGAATTGCGCAAGCGCATGAAGGAGGCGTTGGCGCAGCTGCTGGCACAGTCGAAGGCGTTACTGGAGCCTGGCAAGGTGGCAACCTTCGGCTTCTGCTTTGGCGGCTGCTGCGCCCTGGAGCTGGCCCGTACCGGTGCAGACCTGAAGGCTGCGGTGTCGTTCCATGGCACGCTGGATACCCCGAACCCTGAAGATGGCAAGCACATCAAGGGCTCGGTGTTGGTGCTGCACGGCGCATCCGACCCGCTGGTGCCGAGGGAGCAGCTGCCGGCGTTCGAGGAAGAGATGAATGCGGCCAAGGTGGATTGGCAGCTGCTGAGCTATGGCGGCGCGGTGCACTCGTTCACCGACCCGAATGCCAATGTGCCGGGCAAGATGCAGTATGACCGCAGGACCTCGGAGCGGGCGTTCCGCTCGATGCACAATTTGCTCACTGAAGTGTTCCAGCGCTGACGGTGCAGTGGGGCCGCAAAGCGGCCCCACTTTAACGCGGTAGCTCGATCCGCGAAGTCTCCCCCGGCACCACCGGCCAATCGCCGGCAGCCCATTTCGCCCGGGCGTGTTCGATCAGTTGCGGATCACTGGCCACGAAATTCCAGTTCATCCGCCGTGGCCCATCCAGTGGCTCGCCGCCGATCAATACCAGCTGGCATTCACCCTCGGCATACAAGTCAATCTCTTCGCCCTCAGGCAGCACCACCAAGCTGCACGCCTCGACTTCCTCATCATTCATCATCAGCTCGCCGTCGAGCAGATACAGCGCCCGTTGCGCATGCTCATCAGGTACCACCAGCGTGGTCGCCGATTGCATCTGCACATGCGCGTAAAGGGTAGGGGAGAGGACTGGCACCGGCGATTCCAGGCAGAAACCGCTACCGGCAATCATGCAGATGCGTACCCCCAGGTTATCGCTCACTGGCAGGCTGGCCGCGGCGTGATGGCTATAGCTCGGTGCGCCTTGCTCGAGCGCGCGGGGCGACGCCAGCCACACCTGCAGCCCATGCAGGCGCGAACTGTGCGCCAACGCATCGGCCGGGGTGCGTTCGGCATGCGCCACGCCGCTGCCGGCCGTCATCCAGCTCACATCGCCAGGCAACACGCGCTGATTCGAGCCCAGGCTGTCCTTGTGCAGGATCGCCCCTTCGAACAGGTAGGTCAGCGTCGACAGGCCGATATGCGGGTGCTGGCGAATATCCATGCCGTGGCCCGGCGCATAGTCGGTCTCGAGCATGTGGTCGAAGAACACGAACGGGCCGACGCTGCGGCACTGCGCCGACGGTAGTGGGCGCAGGATCGGTTGGCCCTCGACCGACTCGGCGCGCGGGCGGATCACCAATGGGCTGCTCATGCTGTGCTCCAGGCGGCGGGAAATAGCACCAGCATAGCGGTTTGCCGTGCATGGCTGAACCGCTGGCTTGGCCGCCAGGTCTACTCTGTTCATACACAGAGAAGGATGCTGCCCATGATCGCCAGAGCGCTGGCCTGCCTGCTGTTGAGCGCAACGTTGTGCCAGGCGGCACAGGCGCGTGATTACCGCTACAGTGACGCCCACCTGCACTATGTGGACTTCTTTCAAGAGACCGAGGGTATGGCTGCCCTGATCAAGGCCATGGATCAAGCGGGTGTCGACCACTCGATGATTTCTGGCATTCCGGTGGCCAAGAAATGGCACGAGGATGAGCCCAAGCGGCCGCGCTATTACGCCGGTGACGATGCCGACGCCTACTGGTACAGCGCCACCGATACCTACGTGGCGGCGGCGCTGCAGAAGCTGCCGGCCGAGCAGCGCAAGCGTTTTCATCCTTTCCTGACCGGTTTCAATCCGGTAGACAAGAATGCGGTCAGCCATATCGAGCGCATGCTCGATCTCTACCCTGGCCTCTGGCAGGGCATAGGTGAAGTATTTACCCGGCACGACGACCTTACTGCGCTGACCAGCGGTGATACGCCGCGCGCCAACAACGAGGCCATGACCCGTATCTATCACCTGGCAGCCGAACGCGACATGCCGGTACTGCTGCATTCGAACATCACCTCCAAGCGTGAGCGCAACCCGCTTTACCTGGCCGAGATCGAGGAACCGCTGCGCAATCATCCGCATACCCGGTTCATCTGGGCGCACGCGGGCACGAGCATGGAGATTCATCGGCATCAGACGCAGATGGACTTTCTATTGCCGGTGCTGACGCGCCTGCTCAACGACTACCCGAACCTTTACATCGACTTGTCGTGGACTGTGCTCGAGCCCTACCTGCTGGATGACAAGGGTGTGCCGCGCAAGGAGTGGCTGGCGCTGGTCGAGCGCTTCGCGCAGCGGTTCATGCTTGGGTCTGACGTGGTGGGCAAGTTTGGCAGCGTGGGGGAGCAGATGCACAGCTTCAAGCCGTTTCTGGATGCCTTGCCGGAAGGGGTGGCGAAGCAGGTGGCGCGGGACAACTTCCTGGAGGTCTTGCCCAAGGCTCGCTGACGGTCTGCCCGAACGCTACGCGGCACAGGCAAACACAAAAGAAAACGCCCCGAACCAGTCGGGGCGTTTTCATTTACCGCATCAAGGCATTACTTGCCAGTCCAGCGCTTGAGCACCAGGGTGGCGTTGGTGCCGCCAAAGCCGAAGCTGTTGCTCATGACCGTGTCGATCTTGGCGTTTTCTTCGGTTTTGCGCAGGATCGGCAGGTCAGCGACTTCCGGGTCCAGTTCGTCGATGTTTGCGGAGCCGGCGATGAAGTTGTTCTCCATCATCAGCAGGCAGTAGATCGCCTCGTGGACGCCAGCAGCACCCAGCGAGTGGCCCGACAGGCTCTTGGTCGAGCTGATCTTCGGTGCCTTGTCGCCGAACACGGCGCGAACACCTTTGATTTCGGCAACGTCGCCGACCGGAGTCGAGGTGCCGTGGGTGTTCAGGTAGTCGATCGGGGTGTCGACAGTGGCCAGTGCCTGCTGCATGCAGCGAATGGCGCCTTCGCCGCTTGGGGCAACCATGTCGTAGCCGTCGGACGTCGCGCCGTAGCCGACGATTTCGGCGTAGATCTTGGCGCCACGGGCGAGGGCGTGTTCCAGTTCCTCGACCACGACCATGCCGCCACCGCCAGCGATGACGAAGCCATCACGGTCGGCGTCGTAAGCGCGCGAAGCCAGTTCCGGAGTATCGTTGCGCTTGGTCGACAAGGCGCCCATGGCATCGAACAGGAACGACTGGCTCCAGTGCTCTTCTTCACCGCCACCGGCGAAGACGATGTCCTGCTTGCCCCACTGGATCTGCTCCAGGGCGGTGCCGATGCAGTGTGCCGAGGTGGCACAGGCCGACGAGATCGAGTAGTTCAGGCCCTTGATCTTGAACGGGGTGGCCAGGCACGCCGAAACGGTGCTGCCCATGGTGCGGGTGACGCGGTAGGGGCCGACACGCTTGACGCCTTTCTCGCGCAGGGTGTCCAGCGCTTCCATCTGGTTCAGGGTCGAGGCGCCGCCGGAGCCAGCCACCAGGCCGGTACGCGGGTTGGAAACCTGCTCTTCGGTCAGGCCGGCGTCCTTGATCGCGTCCTGCATCGCCAGGTAGGCATACGCCGCAGCGTGGCCGACGAAGCGGTAGACCTTGCGGTCGATCAGTTCTTCGAGGTTGAGGTCGATGGAGCCGGAAACCTGGCTACGCAGCCCCTGTTCCTTGTATTCCGGGTTATAACGGATACCCGGACGGCTGTTGCGCAGGTTTTCGGTGACGGTAGCTTTGTCATTGCCCAGGCACGATACGATGCCCAGACCAGTGATAACGACGCGGCGCATGCGAATAACCCTTAGAAATTGTCAGTGGAGGTGAACACGCCGACCCGCAGGGCTTCGGCAGTGTAGATCTCGCGGCCGTCAACGCTGACCGAGCCATCGGCGATGGCCATGTTCAGCTTGCCCTTCAGGACGCGCTTGATGTGAATGTTGTAGGTGACTTTCTTGGCGGTAGGCAATACCTGGCCAAAGAATTTCACTTCACCGGAGCCCAGGGCGCGGCCACGGCCAGGCAGGCCCTGCCAGCCCAGGAAGAAGCCCACCAGCTGCCACATGGCGTCAAGGCCCAGGCAGCCCGGCATTACCGGGTCGCCTTCGAAGTGGCAGGCGAAGAACCACAGGTCCGGGGTGATATCCAGCTCGGCGACCAATTCACCTTTGCCGTACTTGCCGCCTTCTTCGCTGATATGGGTGATGCGATCGACCATCAGCATGTTCGGCGCGGGCAGTTGCGCATTACCTGGGCCGAACAGCTCACCGCGACTGCAGCGCAGCAGGTCTTCCCGAGTAAAGGCGTGTTGTTTGGTCATGCGAGCTCCTCAATAACCCCCTGTGGCAGGGGATGAATCTTCCCGGCCAACCCGGCATCAGTCCGGGCGGCAGCCTACAGGTAGACTATTGCGTTGTGGTGAAAGTCACAGCGCACCTGGCGAAAGAAGTACAGGTGTGCACTGAAACGTCTATTTTCAGGGCCGATGAAGGTCCTGTCCAGTCCTTAAGACTGCCGCACTTTAGCATTTATCGCCAGTCGCGGCTGTCCGGCCGGGTAACCAGCGTTGCAACACCTGCTGCAGGTCAGTGCGGCGCAACGGTTTGCTCAGGTAATCGTCCATGCCGGCGGCCATGCAACGTTCCCGGTCACCCTGCAGGGCGTTGGCGGTCAAGGCGATGATCGGCAACTGGCCGCCGTTGGGTAGCAGGCGTATGCGTCGGGTGGCTTCATAACCATCGACCTGCGGCAGGCGGCAGTCCATCAGGATCGCAGCAAAGTGCTGCTGGCTGACCTTTTCCACGGCCTGGATGCCGTCATGGGCCACGCTGACCTCCAGCCCCAAGCTGCGCAACATGGCTTCGATGACGCTCTGATTGACCGGGTTGTCCTCCACCAGCAGGATCCGTTCGCCTTTGGCGAGCGGTGTGTGAGCCGCCAGCGCGCCGGGCAATGTCGCAGGCGCAGAGCTCGCCAGGGCTAGCGGCATTTCCAGGGTGAAGGTCGAACCCAGCCCTTCGTGGCTTTCGCCACGCAGCTTGCCGCCCATGCGTTCAGCAAGGGTACGAGCGATGGACAGCCCCAGGCCAGTACCGCCATAGCGCCGGGAAATCGAGCTGTCGGCCTGCTGGAAGGCGACGAACATCATTTCCAGGCGTTCGCTGTCGATGCCGATGCCTGTGTCGCGCACGCTGCACGTGAACCACAGCGTCTGACGATCGAGCGCCTGCCAACGCGCTTCGACCTGCACCTGGCCGCGTTCAGTGAACTTCAGGGCATTGCCGACCAGGTTGAGGAGGATCTGGCGGATGCGCGTCGGGTCGCCCACCACCTGCAGCCGCTCGCTCTGGGCCGGTAATTGCAGTTGCAGATCCAGGCCCCGTTGCTGTGCGCTGTGTTGGAAGGACTGCACGCTGCTGGCGATCAGCTCGCCGAGATTGAAGTCAATATGCTCCAGTTGCAGCGTGGTGCGTTCGATCCGTGAGAAATCGAGAATGTCGTTGATCACCTTGAGCAAGTGCCCGGTGGATTCGCTGGCCACCGCCGTGTACTCGGCCTGCTCGCTGGTCAACTGGGTGGTTTCGAGCAGTTGCAGCATGCCCAGCACGCCATTCATGGGGGTGCGCAGCTCGTGGCTCATCATCGCGAGGAATTCCGACTTGGCGCCGTTGGCCTGCTCGGCCTCCTCGCGGGCCTGGATCAACTGGGCAATGGCTTGCTTCTGTTCGGCGCTGGCCTGTTCCAGTGCGCTGGCCAGGTTGTTGATGTGGCGTGCCAGGTGGCCCAGCTCGCTGTCGTCGACCACCGGCAGCGGGGTGTTGTAGTCACCTTGCTGGATGGCCTTGACCGCATGGCCCATGTCGCTGATCGGCTTTGCGAGGCTCATGGCCAGGCGCCGTGCGAGCAGGAAGGTGAACAGCAGGGCGAACAGCGCCAGGATGCCAGCCTTGATAACGATCTCCTGTTGACGCTGGCTGAAGGCGTCGTCCGACATGCCGACGATCACCCGCCCCAGATAATCATCCCCGATCGCCGGCGACGGCGCTTTGCCCTGCTGCAGGAAGTCGTTGTCCAGGCGTATTTGCTGAAGCCGGATCGGCGCCTGGAACACCTCCACGCGTTGTGCCCGGTTAGCGCTCTCGTCAGACTGCTCGACGTACACCAGGATGTGGTTGCGGCTGTCCTGCACTTCCAGAAAGCGCACGTGGGGGATGCTCAGGGTGGCGCGCATCAGGCCTTCGAGCACTTCGTCGTTACCCGAGATCACACCGTACTCGGACGCTGGAGCCAACTGATTGGCGATCAGCTGACCGGTATGGTTGAGCTCTTGGCGCAAGTCCTGGATGCGCACGAAGGTGAAGAAGCTGATCAGCAGCAATGTCAGCAGCAGCGCAGGGCCCAGGCTTATGATCTGCGTACGGGTGTGGATATCCCAGCTCAGGCGTCTAGTCATGGGGTGGGTTCTCCTTCAGCCAAAACCTTGGCAGTGGCGTTCGGATCGATCGGTTCAAGGCCCAGGGCGCGAGCCACCTGCTGGTTGCCGCTGACCCCGAAACGTGCGGGGTAGAGGCTGCGCGGCCATTGCGCTGGCGGGCGGTCGAGCAGTTGGTCGAGCACCGCCAGCCAGTCCTCCTGGTCGCTGTAGGTACTGGCCAGGGCACCGGCGCGGACAAAGCCGGCGTTCGGGCCGATCAGCGCCATCTGCCGGCCGTAGGTGCTGAGCAGCAGGTTCTTGGCGGTCTTGGAGTTGTAAAGGTCGGGGTCTTCCAGGCCCAGTAGCACGTCGCTATTGCCCAACAGATCCAGCAGCGGCCGGCTGTCGCGCTGGTCCGGCCATTGCTGGGCGACGATTTCCAGCCCCAGTGGCCGGGCTGCCTGGCGTAGTTCATCAAGCAGAAAATGGCTGTGTTCTGCGTACAGCACGCCGATGCGTTGGGCCTGCGGCAACAGGTAGCGGGCCAGGCGCAACTGGCGGGCCAGGGGCGGGTCACTCCACAGCAGCGTCAGGTACGCCGGTCGCGACTTTCCCAGGCGCTGCTCGGCCTGCACGCGGCTGATGCGCATGGCCAGGGCCGCCGGCCCTTTGCTTTCGGCCAGGCGCCACTCCAGTGCGGCGCTGTCAAGCAGCACCAGGCGCAGGTCGGCCTTGAGCTTGCCTGGGCGCGGCAGTTCGGCGACGGTCTGAAACCGTACCTGATCTTGGTTGCGGCGGCCTTCGAGAGCCGCGACAAAGCTGCGGATGCCGGGCTGTTCCTCGCCACCGACCAACAGGATTTCGCTGGCGGACAGCGAGCCTAATGGCCAAAGGCAGAACACCAGCAGGCGCAGCAGGCGGGCCATCAGAACTCCAGCTCCGCGCTGACGCTCAGGCGGTGACGGCTGTCATAGCGGTTCTGGAGGGTGGTGGTCGGCTCGTCGTCCAGGCGTTGCTGCCACAACGCAGCCAGCTCAAGGGTGCTGCCCTCGATCCGAAAGCGTTTGGCCAGACGCAGGTCGAGGCGCTCGTAGCGATACTGGTTAAGTGCATCGTCGCCGTAGTAGAACAGCGCACTGGACCAGCCATCACCCCATTCGCGCATCCAGCCCGCCGAGCCGCTGTTGCGGGCGGTGTTGGCGCTGTCGGCGGGGTTGCTGGCCCAGGCATCGACATAGGCATATGTGAAACGCAGGCGGTCTCGCCGGGTAGGGCGCCAGTCCAGCTGTGCCTCGCTGCCGCTGAATCGGGCCTTGTTGGCGTTACTGGCGATGTACTGGTTGTTCCTCAGGGGCTCGCTGATCATTCCGGTGATCTCGTCGTAGAACAGTTTCACATCCATGTTCAGGTCGATAGCAGTGAACTGGCCGTTGTAGCCCAGCTCGCGTGAACGCATGCGTTCCTGGTCGAGGTCGCCCGGGCCGCGGGTTTTGACGAAATACTCGCCGTTCTGCTGGCCGAACGCAGTAGGGGTCAGGTTCTTGACCGTGTAGCTCCAGTTGACGTTGTTTTCGAACATGTCCGGCGAGCGCACTGCCTCGGAGTACACCGCACGCAAGCCGTGGCGCGGGGTGATCAGGTAGTTGACTGCCATGCGCGGGGACAGCGAGCTGCCGGACAGTTGCGAGTCTTCGAACATCGCGCCGCCCTGCAGGATCCAATGATCGTCCGCGCGCCACTCCAACTGGCCGAAGAGGCGCCAGGTCTGATCGTCCAGGCCTCCGTCGAAATACGTCTGTGAGTCGGCGCGGTCATAACGGTAGTTCATGCCGCTGAGCAGGCGCAGGTTGTCGGTCAGGCTCAGGGTATCCTGGATTTCCAGGTCGTAGCGGGTTTCACGGGTGCTTTGGTCGACATCGCCGCACACCACGTTGCTGCCGCCCTGGTTGTTCCACTGGTCCTTGATGGCATCGACCAGCGCCTGCTCTTCGGGGTTGCTGCTGTTGGGCGGGTTGTTGGCGCCGCGGGCGACCTGCTCGGCAAAATTCGGGTTGAGCTGCCACAGCCGGGTCAGTTCCGGGCTGAACGACAGCGCTGCATCGCAGGCGCGCCAGACCTGCTGGCGGTCGAAGTGCTGGGCCGAGCCCTGCACGTACAGGCTGTGGTCAGGGTTGAAGTCGATGTTCCAGCGCACGGAGCCTGCGTAGTCCTTGGCGTTGACGTCGGCGTTGTTGCCGCTTTCGGTGACGAAGGGGAATACGGGCTGGTAGGTATAGGGCCGCTGGTTGCTGCCCTCTTTGGCTGCCAGTTGCCATTCCAGGGTCTGATTTGTCGCGAGGCTATGGCTGACGCTGAGGTTGAAGCGGTTCAGGCGGCGGCTGTCGCGGTAATCCTGGCCAAACTGGTTTTCATCGAAGCCGTCATCTTTCTGGCCCGACACCGACAGGCGCAGATCACCGCCGTCCCAGCCGAAGCCGTGGCTGAGGTAGTAGTCATCGATGCCATCCTGGCCGCGGGTCAGCTTCATGCGCGTGCCATGGCTGTCCGCCGGATTGCGGGTGAGAATGTTGACCACCGCCATCAGTGCATTGGCGCCGTAGCTGACGGTGTTGGGGCCGCGGAATACCTCGATGCGTTCGATGTCCTCCAGCGCCACCGGGATGTCGCTCCAGTCCACCGTGGCCAGGCCTGCACGGTACACCGAGCGGCCGTCGATCAGCACCTGCATGCGCCGGGCTTCGTTGACGTTGGTGCCGTGGTAATTGACGGTTGGCTGGTTGCCGGCGCCGTAGCCGATCATCATCCCCGGCACCAGGCGCAGCAGTTCGGGGATGTCGCGGGCGCCGCTGGCACGGATCAGTTCGCTGTCGAGCACGGTCATGCTGCCCGGCACGGCGGCCGGGGATTGTTTCAGCCGCGTGGCGGTCAGAACCTGTGGCAGGTCGGCGTTGTCGATGAACAGGTCGTCGGCCACGGCCGGGCTGCCGAGCAAGGCAGTCAGCAGCAACAGGCGAGGGTAGGGAGGCGTGCCATGGAACACGATACGGCCTTGTATCAGAGTTGAAACAGGCATGTTAACTGACCATGGGGGTTTTGCCAGCCACAGGCTGCAAGCTGCAAGCTACAAGAAAACCTTGTGGCCAATGAGGGCGCTGTGTCTTGCAGCTTGCAGCTTGCAGCTTGCCGTATAATGGCCCGGTCGCCACTTAACTTATGGCTTTAACGGATTGAATATGACTGAACAGCAACCTGTTGCAGTTCTGGGAGGCGGCAGCTTCGGCACCGCCGTGGCGAACCTGCTGGCGCAGAACGGCGTGCCGGTACGCCAATGGATGCGTGACCCTGAGCAGGCCGAGGCCATGCGCGTCAATCGCGAGAACCCGCGCTACCTCAAAGGCATCCGTCTGCATGACGGCGTCGAGCCGGTCAACGACCTGCTGGCCACGTTGCACTACAGCGACCTGATCTTCGTCGCGCTGCCCTCCAGCGCCTTGCGCAGCGTTTTGGCCCCGCATGCCGCGCTGCTGCGCGGCAAATGCCTGGTCAGCCTGACCAAAGGCATCGAAGCGCAGAGCTTCAAGCTGATGAGCCAGATCCTCGAAGAGATCGCGCCCGATGCGCGAATCGGTGTGTTGTCCGGGCCAAACCTGGCCCGCGAGATCGCTGAGCATGCGCTCACCGCTACCGTGGTCGCCAGTGAAGATGAAGACCTCTGCCAGCGCGTGCAGGCGGTATTGCACGGGAGTACCTTCCGGGTCTACGCCAGCAGCGACCGCTTCGGTGTCGAGCTGGGTGGGGCTCTGAAGAACGTCTATGCGATCATTGCTGGCATGGCCGTGGCGCTGGGCATGGGCGAAAACACCAAGAGCATGCTGATTACCCGTGCGCTGGCCGAAATGACCCGTTTCGCCGTGAGCCAGGGCGCCAACCCCATGACCTTCCTCGGCCTTGCCGGGGTCGGCGACCTGATCGTCACCTGTTCTTCGCCCAAGAGCCGCAACTACCAGGTCGGTCACGCCCTGGGCCAGGGCCTGACGCTGGAGCAGGCGGTCAGTCGCCTGGGCGAGGTGGCCGAAGGGGTCAATACCCTCAAGGTGCTCAAGGCCAAGGCTGAAGAGGTCCAGGTCTACATGCCGCTGGTAGCAGGGCTGCATGCCATCCTCTTCGAAGGCCGCACGCTGAACCAGGTGATCGAGCGCCTGATGCGCGCCGAGCCCAAGACCGACGTCGACTTCATTTCCATCAGCGGTTTCAACTGAGCCTTTAGCGGCTTTGAACAGAACAAGGAGCGACACATGAACGATACCCCTGAGCGCGCCCAGCGCGAGTCGATCATCCTGCGCGTGCTGTGGATGCTGGTGTTTCTGGTGGTGTGGCAACTGGCCGAGCTGCTGCTCGGCGGCCTGGTGCTGGTGCAGCTCATCTACCGTCTGATCTACGGCGCACCGAGCGCCAGCCTGATGAACTTCGGCGACAGCCTGAGCCAGTACCTGGCGCAGATCGGTCGCTTTGGCACCTTCCATACCGACAGCAAGCCGTGGCCTTTCGCAGACTGGCCCACACCGCGTGCGCCGGAAGGCGAAGCGCCGCATGCCGTTGCCCCTGCACCCCACCCGGTGCGCGATGAGGAGCCCAAACTGTGAAGCTTTGGGTATTGCGCCACGGTGAGGCAGAGCCCAGGGCCAACACCGACGCCGAGCGGCGCCTGACTGCCCACGGCCGCGAGCAGGTGCTGCACAGTGCTGCGCATCTGCTCGGCCAGCCGCTGCAGGCCATCATTGCCAGCCCCTACGTGCGTGCTCAACAAACGGCCGCCCTGGTGCATGACACCCTCGGTTTCGCCGAGCCGGTGCGCACCGTGCCTTGGCTTACGCCCGACAGCAACGTGCAGGAGGTGATCGCTGAACTCGAACGCCTGGGGCTTGAGCACGTATTGCTGGTCAGCCACCAGCCGTTGGTGGGTGCGCTGGTCGGCATGCTGGAGCATGGCCACGCGCAACAGCCTGCGCCTTTGAGCACCGCCAGCCTGGCGCAGCTTGAAGGCGACTGGCCGCTGGCGGGGCTGATGACCCTGCAGGCCCTGCAGCACGCGCCTTGATTGATCGGCAACGGGCGTTTGCGCCTGTTGCCGTGCCCCAGCCGATTACTCGCAGCCCGGCTTCGTCAGCGCCCGGTGACCTGATCGCCCTCGCCGATGACCTTTACGGACGTTGCCGAGCGCCCGCGGGATGCCGACAATGGGCCATCATCCTCGTACCGGACCAGGTGCCATGTCGCAGCAGATCTTCTTCGCCCATGCCAACGGCTTTCCGTCGGCCACCTACGGCAAGCTGTTCGCGGCCTTGGCGCCGGATTACCAGGTGCAGCATCTGCCCCAGCATGCCCATGACCCCCGCTTTCCGGTGAACGAGAACTGGCAGAGCCTGGTGGATGAGCTTTTACACCACCTGGCCAGGCAGGATCAGCCGGTGTGGGGTGTCGGCCACTCGCTGGGTGGCGTGCTGCACCTGCATGCAGCCCTGCGGTGTCCTGCTTACTACCGCGGTGTGGTCATGCTTGACTCACCGGTGCTGACCCGCGCCGATCAGTGGTTGCTGCGCACCGCCAAGCGCTTTGGCTTCATTGACCGCATCACCCCTGCAGGCCGCACGCTGGGGCGGCGCGAGGCGTTCAGCGACCGCGCCAGCGCACGGGACTATTTCGCCAGCAAAAAGCTGTTCCGGCATTTCGACCCCGACTGCCTGGAAGCCTACCTCGAGCATGGCCTGCAAGACATGGAGCAGGGGGTACGCCTGCGCTTCGATCCGGCTACCGAAATCAGCATCTACCGCAGCATCCCTCACGCAAGCCCGGCCCCTGCGCGGCAGCTTCAGGTGCCACTGGCGATGGTGCGGGGTGAGCGCAGCAACGTGATTCGTCGCCACCACACGCTGGCTGTGCGCGGCATGCCCAAGGGCGAGTACCACAGCGTACCCGGTGGGCACATGTTCCCGCTGGAGCGGCCGACAGACACTGCCAGCCTGATCAAAGGCCTGTTCGACCGCTGGGGCCAGGCATGAGTGCCCACGTGGAGGAAATCCGCCTCAGCCTGGGTCATATCGAGCTGGCTGCTCACCTGTTCGGCCCCGAAGACGGCCGGCCGGTGATCGCCCTGCATGGCTGGCTGGACAATGCCAACAGTTTTGCCCGCCTCGCACCGCAATTGAAAGGCCTGCGCATCCTCGCCCTGGACCTTGCCGGGCATGGCTACTCGCAGCACCGCCCGCCAGGCGCCGGCTATGCGCTGGCCGACTACGCCCATGATGTACTGCGGGTTGCCGAACAACTGGGCTGGCAACGGTTTGCCCTGTTGGGGCATTCGCTGGGGGCGATCATTTCTGTGCAGCTGGCCGCCGCCCTGCCAGAGCGGGTCAGCCATCTGGCGCTGATCGACGGCGTCATCCCGCCGACTGGCGCCGAAGCGGATGCCGGCGAGCGCCTGGGGTTGGCGCTGCAAGCCCAGTTGCGCCTGGATGGCAAACGCAAGTCGGTCTACAAGACCCTGGAGGAGGGCGTGCAGGCGCGCATGAAGGGCATGGTCGCGGTCAGCCGGGACGCTGCCGAGTTGCTCGCCCAGCGCGGCCTGATGCCGGTGCCTGGCGGTTACAGTTGGCGCAGTGACAGCCGCCTGACGTTGCCATCGCCGGTGCGCTTGAGCCATGCCCAGGCCATGGCCTACGTGCGCCGGGTGAACTGCCCGGCCTGTCTGGTGGTGGCGGCCGACGGCATGCTGGCGCGCCACGCTGAGCTGCTGCAACAGCTACCCTTTGAACAGCAGGTGCTGCCCGGTGGCCATCATCTGCACCTGAACGATGAACACGGCGCGGCCCTTGTCGCAGACTGTATCAATCGCTTCTTTGGCTTTGCTTGACTTGAGCCGGACAAGTGTCGAGGCTTGGCGGGTTGAACAGGGAGACAACCATGCAACTGCCAGACATCCTGGAGCTTCATTACGGCGCTCGCCGCCGCGCGGGTCGCCGATGAGCGTGCCCGTCATGATTCGTACTGCCGGCGCCTGCCTGGCGCTCGTAAGCCCGCTGCTGTGGGCCGGCGCCCTGCCCGTGCCCGTGGATGCCAAAGTGGTCGAACAACGCCCGGCAGTCGAGCAGGAGCGGGTCTACCCAATGGGCCCGCTACGCAAGATCAGCGGCCGTCTGCGCGTGGACGACAAGGTCGAGAGCCGAGGGCAGGTAAGTTCCATCACTTACGAACTGCCGGCCGAGCGTACGGCTCGTGAAGCCTTCACCAGTGCCCGCGAAGCGTTGCAGCGCGATGGCGGTTACCCATTGTTCTGGTGTCAGGGCCGCGATTGTGGCGAAGCCAGCCTGTGGGGCAATGAGGTATTCGGCAGCGCGCGGCTCAATGGCGGTGACGAGCAGCAGGCGTTCATCCTCCTGCGCCGCTCCGCCAAAGAGGCAGACACCCTGGTAGCGCTTTACAGCGTTACCCGCGGCAACCGCCGCGCCTACCTGCACGTGGAAGAGTTCGTCGCCAGCAGCCCGCTGGGTGAACTGATGCCTACGCCGGCTACGGTGCTGCGCGAAATGCGCGACACGGGCAAGCTCGACTACCCCGACCTGGCTGTGCCGCAACCTTCCTGGGTGACCTTGTTGGGTCGCAGCCTGAACCTGGACAGCACGTTGCGTGCAAGCCTCAGCGGTCCCCAGGCTGAGGCCTGGCGCGAGCAGCTGGTCAGGGCCGGTGTACGCAGCAACCGGCTCGAAGTCGGCAATGCCCCCACCGATGGCCTGCACCTGGAACTGATCCGTTGAATGAGCGCCACCATGGCCAACAATGATCGCCTGCTGATCCAGATTATCCTGCTGACCTTGCTCGGCGCTGCGTTGTGGGTGATGGCTCCTTTCATTTCCGCGTTGTTGTGGGGGGCTATCCTGGCGTTTGCCAGCTGGCCGCTGATGCGCCTGCTGACACGCGCACTGGGTGGGCGTGAAACACTGGCGGCAGGCCTGCTGACCTCGGCCTGGATACTCATCGTGGCCTTGCCGTTGGTGTGGTTGGGCTTCAACCTCGCCGACCATGTTCGGGACGCCACCGCCTTCGTGCGCGACGTGCAGGTCGATGGCTTGCCTGATGCCCCCGCGTGGCTGGGCGGCATTCCCCTGGTCGGTGAACGCCTGGTCAGCGGCTGGCAGTCTCTCGACCAGCAGGGCGCCGCGCTGATCGCGTCGGTCAAGCCTCACCTGGGCCAGGTCGGCAACTGGTTGCTGGCACGCAGTGCGCAGATCGGCAGTGGTGTGCTGGAGCTGACGCTGAGCCTGGTCTTCGTGTTCTTCTTCTATCGTGACGGCCCGCGCCTGGCGGCGTTCGTCCTGCGTTTGCTGAACCGCCTTGTAGGTGAGCGCGCCGAGTATTATCTGGAGCTGGTGGCGGGCACCGTGCAACGGGTGGTCAACGGGGTGATCGGTACTGCGGCGGCACAGGCACTGCTGGCCTTGATCGGCTTCCTGATCGCCGGTGTGCCGGGGGCCATCGTGCTGGGCCTGGTCACCTTCATGCTCAGCCTGATCCCCATGGGGCCGCCACTGGCGTGGATACCCGCAACCGCCTGGCTGGTATGGCAGGGTGAGTACGGCATGGCGGTGTTCCTGGGTATTTGGGGCACCTTCGTCATCAGTGGCGTGGACAACGTGCTCAAGCCTTACCTGATCAGCAGGGGCGGCAACCTGCCGCTGGTGATCGTGCTGCTCGGGG